>CAZQHA010000149.1:1536-9691 GCA_964592795.1 uncultured Planctomycetaceae bacterium
CGCGATGAAGGACGCGACCGACGCGATCAACGCCGACAAGAAGCGCGCGGCCGAGGCGCTCACTTACAACGGCCTTGTTCAGAGCTGGCCGGAGATCGTTCGCATCGCTCGCGAGAGCGGGACAGCGGGAGTCGAGCAAGGCGCGTTGTTCGGGGACGACGACGGCAACGCATGAAGCTGAAGACGATGTCGATGGGTACGGAGCTCAAGCGCTACATGCTGTCGGATCAACGCGGCGATTGATGGCAATCAGCAGGTCGTGCACAGCTGCAATCGGCGCAGGGGGGCCGGCGCGAAGCCGGCGGTGGAGCGAACTATGGCAATAAGCAATCAGGAGCGTGTCGGCAAGGCGATGGACCTGCTCAAGCATGGTCTCACTCCGTTCGTCGAACGCGAGCTCAAAGCACAGGACGCTCAAGGCTGGCTCCTTATCGTCCGCCAGTCTGTTGCAGAGACGCAGACGAGGCTCTTCAAGGACGACGCGGAACCGAAATGGGACGCTGCGTCCTTGCTCGCGGTCCTCTGGAACCAGTGGAACACGATCTTTCGCAAGACTCTGGGGCAGAGCGAACGGACCTTGGTCTCCGAGCTTCGCGACGTGCGCAACAAATGGGCGCACCAGGAGCCGTTCTCGAGCGACGACACTGATCGCGCGCTCGACTCGATGGCGCGCTTGCTCAGCGCCGTATCCGCTGCGCAAGCAGACGACGTGAACTCGATGAAGCTGGAGCTGCGCCGACTCACATTCGACCAGCAGGTGCGAAACGAGAAGCGCAAAGCCGGCGGCTCGCTGATCGACGTGTCGGCGACAAGCACGCTCAAGCCGTGGCGCGAGATCGCCACTCCTCACGCCGATGTTGCTAGCGGGCGCTATCAGCAGGCAGAGTTCGCTGCCGACCTCTGGCAGGTGCACCTAGGCCAAGGCTCGGACGAGTACCGGAAGCCTCAAGAGTTCTTCCGCCGCACGTATCTCACCGAGAGTCTGAAACGTCTGCTCGTCGGCGGCGTGCAACGCATTTCGGGCAAGGGTGGCGACCCGGTCGTGCAACTCCAGACCAATTTCGGGGGCGGCAAGACGCACTCGATGCTGGCGCTGTACCACCTGTTTTCCGGGGCGAACCCGAGCGAACTGGCCGGCGTCGATGCGGTAATGGCCGACGCGGGTGTGAAGAGCCTGCCCAAGGCGAAGCGCGTCGTGCTCGTGGGGAACAAGATCTCGCCCGGCAATCCCATCACCAAGCCGGACGGCACCATTGTGTGCACGCTGTGGGGCGAGTTGGCGTATCAGCTCGGCGGCAAGAACGCGTTTGCGCGCATCAAGCCCGATGACGAGAAGGCCACGAATCCGGGTGACATGCTGCGCGAGCTTTTCAAGGAGCACGGGCCGTGCTTGATCCTGGTCGACGAGTGGGTCGCGTATGCGCGGCAGCTTCACGATCAGAGCGATCTCCCTGGCGGCGGCTTCGAGACCCAGTTCACGTTTGCGCAGGCGTTGACCGAGTCGGCGAAGCTCGCTGGCAATTGCCTACTCGTCATCTCGCTGCCGGCTTCGGACACGCAAGGTTCACCGCACACGCAAGCCGACGATGTCGAAGTCGGTGGCATCCGTGGGCGCGAGTCGCTCGATCGCTTGCGCAATGTGATCGGCCGGCTCGAATCTTCGTGGCGGCCGGCGACTGCCGAGGAGGGCTTCGAAATCGTGCGTCGGCGGCTGTTCGAGCCGCTCGCCGGGCCGGATGCGTTCAAGCTGCGGGACGTGACCGCGCGCGCATTCGCCGACCTCTATCATTCGCAGAGTGCTGAGTTCCCGCCCGAGTGCAAGGGCGGTGACTACGAGAAGCGCATCCAAGCTGCGTATCCGATCCACCCGGAGATCTTTGATCGGCTCTACACCGACTGGTCCACGCTCGTGAAGTTCCAGCGCACGCGCGGAGTGCTGCGCCTCATGGCGGCCGTGATTCACAGCTTGTGGGAGAAGGGCGACAAGAATCCGCTGATCCTGCCTTCCACGGTGCCGATCGACGACGCGCGTGTGCAGTCCGAGCTGACGCGCTACCTCTCGGACAACTGGGCGCCAATCATTGAGAAGGACGTCGACGGGCCAAACTCGCTGCCGCTCAGGATCGACGCGGAGCAGCCGAACCTCGGCAAGCTCCACGCGACACGCCGCGTGGCGCGCACCATCTACCTTGGTTCCGCGCCCACGGCGGCTGCAGCGCACCGCGGACTCGAGGATCGCCGGGTGAAGCTCGGCTGCGTCATGCCGGGCGAAGCGCCTGCAGTATTCGGCGACGCGCTGAGGCGGCTCGCTGCATCGGCGACCTATCTCTATCAAGATGGCCCGCGCTTCTGGTACGCCACGCAGCCGACGGTCACGAAGCTTGCGGAAGATCGCGCGGAGCAGTTCAAACGTGACCCAGACAAGGTCGCGCATGAGTTGGATGAGCGGCTGCGTGCCGACCTGCGCAAGACCGGCGACTTCTCTCGCATCCACCCGTTGCCGCGCTCGGGTGCCGACGTTCCCGACGATCTCGATACTCGGCTCGTCGTGCTGCCCGCGGAGTATCCGCACACGAAGGAACCGGGCAGCGTGGCTGAGAAGGCTGCGCGCGCGATCCTCGAGTCGCGCGCCAACACACCGCGTCTCTATCGCAACACGCTCGTCTTCCTTGCGGCCGACAAAGTGCGCTTGCAGGACTTGGATGAAGCGGTGCGCAGATTCCTCGCGTGGAATTCAATCCTCGCGGAGAAGCTCGCGCTCAACCTCGATCCGCATCAAGTGCGGCAAGCCGAGACGCAACAAAAGATCGCCGACAGTACTGTGACGGCTCGCCTACCCGAAACGTATCAGTGGCTCCTAGTGCCTGAGCAGACGAATCCACAGGCTCCGATCGCCTGGCAAGCGATTCGACTAACCGGAACAGAGGCGCTTGCCGTTCGCGCGAGCAAGAAGCTTCGGAGTGACGAATCGCTGGTGACGTCGTTCGGGTCGACGATCTTGCGCAAGCACCTGGATGCCGTGCCGTTGTGGCGCGGCGACCACGTCGCGATCATGCAACTCGTGGAGGACTTTGCGCGCTACCTCTACTTGCCCCGGCTGGCTGGGCCCGAGGTGCTCCTGCACGCGATCCGCGATGGAGTGGCGCTTCTGACATGGCAATCGGACACATTCGGGTACGCCGAGAGCCACGACGAGAGCGCTGCGCGCTACCGCGGACTGCGCGGTGGCCAAGTGCTGTCGGTCTCGGCGGAGAGCGTCGGACTCCTGGTGAAGCCAGACGTGGCGCGAAAGCAGATCGAAACTGAGACGCTCACAACGGAACGAAGCAATGCACCCGGTGGTGAGCTGCGGGGGACACTTGTTGGTTCGAGCAGTGCACAAGCAACGCTGCGGGGGAGTACCGACGCAGCGCGGGATGCTGCCGCGAGTCAGCGGCCACGACGATTCCACGGCACCGTGCGGCTCGATCCCACGCGCGTCGGGCGCGACGCCAGCCGCATTGCGGACGAGGTGATCGCGCACCTCGCAGGGCAAGTCGGAGCCGACGTCACCGTCACGCTGGAGATCGAGGCGTCTATCGCTGGTGGCGCTTCGGATCAGGTCGTCCGTACCGTGACGGAGAACAGTCGCACGCTGAGATTCACGAGCCAGGGGTTCGAAAGCGAGTAGGCCGGTGTCGAGTACGCGGCCGTATGGGTAGGCTCAGGTGATGCACCCGAAACCTCAGCCCCGTGCCCGGTGTGGTAGGAGAGTGCCTACAGGCTCGTGAGCCTGTGGGGACATCATGCGAAAAGTTGACGTCACTTTTCTTGCGCGGGTTCGTGGGCTTATCAAGCTGTTGGTTGTAATGCCGCAGCTAGACGAAGCGCCGCTAGACTCCGAATCTCGAAAGAGTCTAGAAGGGATACCGAAATATCTAGAGTTCTTTACTGCATCCGAAATGCCCTGCACTGTCGCAGCCATGAACCGCATCCGAGAAGCACTCTCGGATGGACGACAGCTGAAAGTCGGAGATGCGCGCCGCTTGTGTTCCGAACTCGATTCGCGCCTGTTGGACGAGCTCGATGGCCATCTGTTTCTGCATGTCAACGTGGGACTGGCCAGCTACTACGCGAAGGACAAGCCTTTCGGAGACGCGGTGTACGAAGCCTTTCCGGACGCGCGCTACGACATCCGCGAAGCCTCAACATGCGTCGCGCTGAGTCGTCCAACCGCGTGCGTCTTCCACCTAATGCGCAGCCTGGAGTTTCCTATCCGCGCCCTGGCCATCGAGTTCAACATCGATCAAGGCAACATCCATACGAGGCCACAGGGAAACATTATCGAGGAGATAGTCTCCAAGGCCGACGAGCGATTCAAGAAGACGCCAAAGGCTCAGATCACGCCGACGGTACAGATGCGAATGGAGTTTCATTCCGACATGGCCGCCCGTCTTGGCGCATGCAAAGACGCATGGCGCAATGCCGTTTCTCATAGCAGGGAGCGGTACGACGACGAGCAGGCGATAGGTATCCTCAGGGTCGTCCACGATCTGTTCGTCAAGGCTGTCGCCGGAGGGCTACGATATCCGCTGTAGGCGCGTCGCATGCGCGCTTCGCTCTCGCCTTTCGGGATTGTCCGTGTGACAGAGCTCGTCCCGGAGGACGCGTCGCCTGACAGAGCCACGCCGTGTAGCACGAAGCCGCCGGCTCAGTTCGCAACGCCGGCGTGCAGCTCATCGAAGTGCTCACGCGCCTCATCACGCACCGCGACTGGCTGCGCTTGCTCAGCGTGGCGCCGACACGCGGTGCGGCGCATCGACGGCGCATGGTGTTCTGGCTCACGCGACGCGCGCGATCGAGCCGGCTCGAGCTCGAACTCGGCGTCGTCGAGCTGCTGACGGATCGTCACGCGTCTGTGGCAAGAATCTCGGGCCAGGTCAGAGAGGGGGGTCACACGGCTTCTTCGCGCACTTCGCGCTGCTCGATCTGCACGAAGCATGGAGCATGTTGGGCGTGAAGAACGGCGATCCCGACGAGCTGCGCTTCCTATCCCGCATCGGGAACTACCGACACATCGACCTGCTCGCGCCCGACACGCACCGCGATCCAATCGGATGCACCATTCTCCGCGACGCAGTGTTCTGGCCGAAGGAGCGCTGGATGAAGTGGGGGAACGAGCAGGGCTGGAGCCCGAACATCGTGCGCGGCAAGACGGAGTCGGACCCCGTTCGCGCGTCGCGCCTCCTCGGTGAGATTCAGTTCGACGCTCTCACCGAGCCGGAGGAGTTCGCGGAGCGCTTCGAGCCCCTCGAGATCGACGAGCGCGAGGTCGTACTCGCGAAGACCAAACCGCGGATCGGCCAGGGGACGTTTCGATCTCGGCTGCTCGACGCGTACGGTCGCAGGTGCGCCATCACGGGGGAGCGGACGGAGCCGGTGCTGGACGCTGCTCACGTCCAGCCCTATCTCGGCCCGCGCAGCAATCACCTGCAGAACGGCCTCCTCCTGACACAGGAGTTCCACACGCTGTTCGACTTGGGCTTGCTGACCGTGACCCCGGAGTACGTCGTCAAAGTGTCGAGCGCGCTTCGTCGCAAGTGGTCGAACGGCAAGCGGTACTACGACTACGACGACCAGCAACTTCGGCTGCCCGAATTGGCAGCAGCGCGACCGAGCGGCGCGGCGTTGGAGTGGCACGGGCGCGTTCGTTTCCGTGCGTGATGCCGACGAGCGCGGCTACACTCTGTCCATGCTCCGGCTTGCACTGATCGTCGGCCTAGTCGTTGCTCCAGTCACGATCGTTCTCCCCGCCGCGCACGCCCAATCCGGCGATCGACTCGAAGACCCTGACTATTGCTTCCGCATCGAGAGTCCTGGCTCCGAGTGGACGATCCTCGACGAACCCGCGGCGCGCGACCGCAGTCCCATTGCCGTCGGGGGCATGTTCAATCTCCGCGGGGTGCAGTACCTCGTCACCGCGGAAGCCACGCCGAAGACCGACCTCGATGAAGTGGTCCGGCTTGTGCAGGCGGCCTCGATGCTTGATTCGAGGGAGTTCAGCGCGAGCGAGTCTCTGACATTTCAAGGTCTCCCGGCTCGGCGCTGGACCGGACGGGGCTCGCTGAACGGTATCGCGTACCGACTTCAGTTCTTGTTGTTCTTGCGCGACGGGTTCGCTTTCAAATTGGTGGGCTCTGCGCCGGCACGCGAGGCTCCGACGGCCGAACTGGGTTTGCTCGAACGACAATTCGTTCTCACACCGGGTGGGGTTCGCGCACGCCCGCAAGTCGTGGTGCACAGGAACGACCGCGGCCCCGGTTGGCGACTACAAGACGGCGTGTATCAGAATGCTTCGTACGGATTCGAGGTGCGCGCGCCTGATGGTTGGCGCTTCGTCATTGGCGACGAGCTACTCGCAGCGAGAGATACCGCGTGCGTGGGCCTCGTGTGCCTGAATCCGGAAGCGTACGTCGAGTGGACCCTCGAGCGCGCACGCGGAGTCGAAGAGACTGCTTACTGCGCGCAGATGGTCCCGGACTTTGTCGCGGGAACCGTCTCGTCGGCGCCGGTTCCGACGTCGATGTTGGGGCTGTCTTTCCCCCTCGTGCGGCGTGATCTTCCCACGGCCAACTCGCTCGTCCATTTCGACGCAACCCGTGTGCGAGAAGGCATGGGGGTGCATGTGCGCGCGTGGTACCGCTCCTCGTTCGATGCAACTGCCCGACCGGAACTCGACCGCGCGCTGAACTCGGGGCACTTTCTCGATGCCAATGCGCGCGCTTCCTTGGCGCGTGAACTCGACAGGCTAGGCGATCCCGAGAACGAGGTCGGCGTGGACTGCAGCGTGCGCAATCGAGTCTTTCGCAGCTTCGACCACGGTTTCACGTGGATGAAGCCCGCCGGATTCTGGACGGTGGATGGGGGAGAGAGAGCTCGTGCGCGGCATCCGGACGCCAGCATGGTCGTGCACTGCGCAGAACAAGGCGTCACCGGCACTCTCATCGTCACGTCGGGCGTGGAGATCGATCCGCGGGTTCATCACGACTTGATCGTCGACGGCCTCGGCGGAACGCCCGTATCGCGGGAGCCGCGGGCGATCAACTTGGGGGGGACGCAGGCGTTGCTCACCGTCTCGGAGGCGAAGATCAATTCTTTGGACGTCACGTATTTCATCGTGAGCCTCGTCCGAGACACGCGCGCATTCCAATTCGTCTTGCTCGGCTTGACCGGAAACGTCGCCGCCGCTCGCTCGAGCTTCGACGCGGCGATCACTGGGCTGCGCGTGCCGAAGGCGGTTCCCAGGCTCGAGCTGACGGACACCGCCGTCACCGATCATCGCCTTGGCTTTCGACTGCGCAAGCCGTCCGGCACGGGCTGGCGGTTCGAAGATCACACACCCCCCGACATTTCTCCGATCGGCTCGATGCTCGCCTACCGTTCGGAGGAGGTCGTCGTCACAGGAGCAGCGATGTGCGTGCCCGACGTCGCACGCGTACGTCAGTCGATCATCGATGCGCTCGAAGCGGAAGCTCGTGCCGATCCGGAGTGGGCACCCATGGTCGAGACACAAGGGATGCTCGGCGGATTGCCGGCGCGAAGGATCGTCCTGAGTGGTGCGTGGCCGGCGGTCGTGCGCTTCATCGAACGCGATCGCACGCTGTACTATCTGACGATCCAAGCGGAGAAGCCGGTGGATTCGGCCGCAGAGCGAGAGCTTGCGGGACTATTCGAGCTGATCGACTGAGGCGGTGGATTCCGCACGCACTGAGTGCAGAATCGGAAACGCCATGTGGAACGCGCGCATGTGACTGAGATTCGTTGCGGTGAACCCACGGCCGAACTCGGCAGTCAGCTTCTGCGCCACGGCGTCGAGCGAACCAGCGGCGTACCGCGCTCGGCCCTTGCCGCCCTGCTCATGCTCGACGATCACCCGCCCTCGATCTCGAACATCGGACGGTGCAAGTCCTCTCCGTTGAGGCGCTGACGGACGACCCATCAGCCCGTTCAGGGTTTTCAACGGATCGACCTTGATCTCGCGGCGCTCGTCAGAGCCGGGCTGCTCAAGCTCGCCGTCCGCTTGGCCGCACTGCTGGAGGTTCGAGCGATGACCGCAGGAGCCATGCCGGCGACCCTGCTGATTTCTCAGCGGTGTGTTGCTTTTTCAACACCATGC
>CAZQHA010000150.1:0-9679 GCA_964592795.1 uncultured Planctomycetaceae bacterium
GATACCTCGACGACGCGCTCAACGCGGTCGTGTTCCGCGGCATCGGCAGCGAGAACGGCCTCGTGAACCGCGGGGGCGAGACCGACCTCGACGGTGACGGCATCCGCGACCTGGACGGCGTGGAGTACGACGAAGCGCCGGCGCAGATCCTGATCCCGCGCTTCCTCGGCGTCGATCAGGCCGTGATGGGCGCCGGCGGACCGGGCGGTGGCAACTTCGCAGCGATCCGCAGCCGCTTGATCCTGCTCGGCCTGTCGGGCGGTACCGAGTTCACGACGCTGATCGACTTCCTGATCTACAACGACAACGAGGAGGTGTTCTCGGCGCAGCACATCTTCGAGTGCTGGGACACGCCCGATCTCACGGACATCTCCAACGCGTTCCTGAACCAGTTCCTCAAGCACCAGACGAACGACGATCCAAACGAGATCGTGGGCGTGAACCGCGAATCGGGCTGGATGCGCATCAACGGCCGCATCGCGGTCTCCACGACGAACTTCGTCATCAACGATCCCGCGATCTACGCGGTCCTCGTCGAGCACATCACGACGGGCCACTCGGTCGCGGAGCTGCCGTTCGAGCTCTGCACGCAGGACAACGGTGACCTGCTGCCGACCGATCCTTTCGGCGATCACTAATACGGCTCCCCGACGGAATCGGCGGCGGCGCAGCCCAGTGCGCCGCCGCCGATTCGCCTTTCGGGTGCGCGCTCAGCGCACGAGCGTATTCAGATCGACGTAGGAGGAACCGTCGGGCGCGCGGGGCACTTCACACGCGGCGACTCGGCGGCTGCGCGCCGCACGTTCGATGAGCACGAGCCTTGCCGTGCCGTGGACGTCCGCGTAGCCGAAAGGCTGCGCCTCGAGCCACGTGCCGTCGGGCACACCGATCCCGGGAGCGGCCTCGAACTCGAGCCACTCGCGCGTCACCCCGCGCGACCACGGGATCGCGGCGATCGCGACGCTGGAGGCGCACGCGAGCGTCGCCGCGACGAGCCAGCCGAGGAGCGACGACCAGTGCGGCCGCCGGCGGGCGAGAACCGCGTCCGGTCGACCCGGCAACGATTGGGCGAGGTTCATGGGACGTGCAGCACTCCGCTCGCGAGCTTGGTGTTGTTCGACTCGTCGCCTTCCGTGACGGCGAGCTCGTCGTCCGCGATCGCGCCGACAATGTAGTCGCCGGCCGTCGCGTTCGCCGGCAGATCGAAGGTCGCCGTGCCGTGGAACTGCTGTTCCGCAGTGAGGCCCGCGATCGACTGGAAACCCAGTAGGAGATCGGTCTTGTCCACGCTCGCATCCGACGACAGGTAGAAGCCGACGCGAAACGACGACGCGGGCAGCGCGCCTTGGTTCTCGACGGTCGTCGCGATGCTCACGGCGCCGCCGGACAGCGCGGTGGAAGGCGTGAACGAGAGGCTCGCGACGACGAGGTCCGGCGACGGCGGCGGCGGGACGTACACGCGCAGCCGTCCGGGCGCCTTGAGCGCGTTGTCGTCCTCGTCGCTCTCGGCCACCGCGTTCTGGAAGTCTGCGATCGCGCCCACGTACCAGTCGCCGGGCGTCACGCTCGCCGGCACGGTGTACGGCGCGCTCGAGGCAGAGCCGAAGCCGATCCCGAGCTGGAACACGGTGCGCTGCCCGATGAGCAGGTCGTCGACCGTGATCGTTTCGTCCGCCGAGAGGTACAGCCCGACCTTGAACGCCCCCGCCGAGAGATCGCCTTCGTTGCGGACCGTGCTCTGCAGTTGGACCGTGCCCCCCGGCATCACGTCGGAAGGACTGAAGCCCACGCTGCTCACGATGAGATCGGGCATGGGGTCGGGCGTCGCGATCACGTCGAGCGTCCCCACCGACACGAGCACGTTGTTCGATTCGACGAGCTCGAGCTGAGCGCCCTCGTCGTCCGCGATCGCGCCGACGAAGTAGGTCCCCGGACTCAGTCCGCCCGGCAGCGTCAGAGTGCTCGGAGCGCCCGATCCGTCGCCGATCCCGAGCCCGTCGACGATGCGCGATCCGATCCAGATGTCCGACGTCGTGATCACGTTGTTCGCGGAGAGATAGATGCCGACGCGGAACGCACCGGAGGCGAACGTGCCGACGTTGCGCACGAGCTCCGTGACATGCACGGTCTCGCCCGCGTCGGCGTCGACTTGCGCGGGCTGGAACGAGATCGAGCCGATCACGAAGTCGGGCCGCGGCGGAATCGTGAGCACGATCGGCGCCGCGGCGACGAGCTCGTTGTTCTCGTCGTCCGTCTCGCCGACGTCGCCCTCGTCGTCTGCGATCGCGCCGACGTACCACGGGCCGCCCTCGAGCTCGATCGGAACGATGCATTCGGTGCCGACGGACGAGCTCTCGCCGACGCCCAGCGAAGGAATCGCGCGCGCGCCGATCCAGACGTCGGTCGTGTCGATCGCGGGATCCTCCGAGAGATAGATCCCGACGCGAAACGCGAGCGAGTCGACTTGGCCCTGGTTGGCCACCGTCTCGGTCACTTGGATCGACGTCCCGGTGTCAGCCGTCGCGGGAGAGAAGTGGATCGTGCTGACGATCAAGTCGGGCCGCGGCGGGGTCGTGATCGTGAGCGACGCGCCCGCGACGAGCCGGTTGTCGAGCTCGTCGAGCTCCGCGACGGCGCCGCCGACGTCGGCGATCACGCCGATGTAGTAGGCGCCCGCGGCGGTCGACGACGGGATGGTCAGCGGGCCGCTCGCGCTGGAGGTCGCGCCGATCGCGAGGCTCGTCACCGGCCGCAGGCCGAGCAGCTTGTCCGCGGTGGTCACCTCGGCGTCGCTCGAGAGATAGACGCCGACTTGAAACGCGCCGGACACCTTCGTGCCTCGGTTCTCGACCGTATCGCTGACGTCGACCGTGCCGCCGGACTGCACCGTCGATTGCGTGAACGCGATCGCGCGCGGCGCGAGGTTCGGGAGGATCGCGATCGAGGTCGCGAGCGTTCCGTTCGCCGTGAACGTGTTGTTCGACTCCGCGAGCTCGTTCACGTGCGCCGCGTCGTCGACCCAGGCGCCGATGAAATAGCTGCCGGCCGGCGTGTCGACGGGCACGGTCAGCGAGCCGCCGCCCGACGAGCTCGCGCCCGACGCGAGGCTCCCGATCGTGCGGAACCCGAGCAATCGATCTCCCGCGCCGATCGTCGCGTCGGTCGACAGATAGATGCCGACTTGGAAGTCGTGCGCGGATCCTCCGCCTTGGTTCTTGATCGTGTCCGAGACGCTGATCGCCGTGCCCGCGACCGCGGCGGCGGGTTGGAACGACACCGTGAGCGGAAGGAGATCGGAGAGGCTCGCGGCTCCGCTCGCGCCCGAACCGCCGCCGCCTCCCGAACCGCACGAGCTCGATGCGATCGCGAGCCACGCTGCCCAGAGTGCGCCGCGCCACGACGGCGCGCGCGAATACCGACACGACGGAATGTGGACGTTCATGACCCCTCGTGCGCACGACTCCGCAGAGCGGCGCGAGCGTGGGGTCAAAAAACTCGCGGGGCGTTCGGGAGTTCGCGCGAAAAGGGCGTGATCTCGCGAAAAACGCCCGCCCGGTCAGCGAGCCTTCGCGCCGCCCTTCGCGGCCACGTAGGCGGCGCGCCGCACGGCCCGCGCGGCACGTTCCGCTTCGGCGGGCTCGGAGCTCCAATCGAGCGTCGTCTCGAACTCCGCACCCTCGCGTCGCAGTCGGAACACCTTGGTCGCGCCGCCTTCTTGCAGCATGGGACCGATGCGCTCGTCGCCCTCGACGGCGGCGCCGTCGATGCTGACGACGACGTCGCCCACTTCCCAACCGGCTTCCTTCGCCTTGCCGTCCATCACGCGGCGCACGCGGGTTCCGTCGAACGACGCGCCTACGCGACGGCGCGGCAGCGGCTCCATGTCCGTGCGATCGAGCAGGTGGTCGAGCTCCGCGAACCCGAACGCGGCGAGCGCGACGACGCGCGCCGAGTGCTCCTGCTCGGCCGGATCGACGGTCTCGAAGTGATCGAACTGCGTGTGGTGCACGCGTTCGTAGCCGATCTCGCTCTGCTCCCAGAAGAACGCCGGAACTCCCGCGGCGAGGAACGGCGCATGGTCGGAGTCGCCGGAGTTCTCGAGCCCGAGCCGCTCGCGCAAGTGGAACGGCCGCTTCGGATCGAGCTGGTTCACGGGCGCGAACACCGTCTCGAAGTCGTCCATCATCACGTACGTCGGCGCCAGCCCTTGCAGGTGCGTCGCGCCGCCGTCGTGGTTCAGGACGACGCTCGTCCTCGGGAGCGTGTCCGCGTGCGCCTTCACGTAGTGCGCGGATCCGAGCAGCCCTTGCTCCTCGCCGCCGTAGAGGATGAACCGGATGGTGCGCCGCGGTCGCAGCCCGCTCGCCGCGATCAGCCGCGCGGCCTCCATCGTCGTCGCGACGCCCGTGCCGTTGTCCTGCGCGCCCTCGGCAGCATCCCACGTGTCGAGGTGCCCTTGGATGATCACGTACTCGTCGGGAAATTCGCGGCCCTTCCAATCGGCGATCACGTTCTGACACGGAACCGGTCCGGGCATGAATCGATTGCCGACGTCGAACTCGAGCTCGACCGGGACGCCGGCTTCGATGTCCTTCACGATCGCCTGGAATTGATCGTGAGCCAGCCGCACTTGCACCCGCGTCGGCAGCTTGTCCGGCTCGACGCGATGGTTGCCCCCCATCGTCAGGAGACCGGAGTCGGATCCGGGTCGCACGAAGCCCGCGATCTCTTTGGATTCCAACGCGTCGCGGATCGTGGAGCGCGCGTCCGCGCCGGGCTGTGATTCGCCGTCGTTCCGGCGGCGTGCGTCGCCGCGCAGGATCCACGCGCCGGCGAGGCGGCCTTCGAGCGCGGCGAGCTCGGCTTCGTTCGTCGGTTCCAGGAACGCCGGGCCGCGCACGGGCCCCGCCGTCCCCGGGCTCCACGCGGACGTGATGAACTCGAGCTCGCGTTCCTCCGGAACGACGACGCGTCCGCGCGAGCGGCCGCGCTCGAATCCGACGGGGAACTCGCCGAAGGTCTCCAGCCGCGCGTCGAGCCCCCACGCGGCGAACTGGTCGCGCGCCCACTCGGCCGATTCGTCGTACGCCTTCGTGCCCGTGAGCCGCGGGCCGATCGTCTTCGACAGGTACAGGAGGTGCTCCTGGACGCGGTTGTCGCGCTTCGAGAGCTCCACGATCGGCGCGACGCCGACCGCGGTCGCGGGCGCAGCGGCCCCCGCCGCGGCGGCGACCTCGCGATGCGACTCGCCCCCCGAGCTCGACCGGCAAGACCATGCGACGATGCACACCGCCGCGACCGCGGCATGGAGAGCGCGCTGCGCGCGTCCGTGGGAGAGTTTCACGCCTCGAACCTCGCTCCGAGAAAGTTGGCGTGCGAGCGTAACAGAATCGCCGCGCGTCCGGCGGAGGAGGAATTGACTTCGGCGGCGCGACGCCTCGACACTCCTCGCCGCATGAGCTCCTCGCTCGGATCGCCCGCGCTCGTCTTGGTCCCGACTGCTCTCGAGCGCCGCGCGCTGGACGAGGCCGGCGGAATTCCCGCCGGGATCGCGCTGGTTTCGCTGTGTGGCTTCGCTCCGATCGCCGCGTCGGCGCGAACGGCGGAGCTCCTCGCGACGTTGCGCCCCGCGCGCGCGGTCCTGATCGGCATCGCGGGAACGTACTCCGCGAGCGCGCACCCCGTCGGTACCGCGCTGGCGTTCGATCGCGTGTCGATCGAAGGCATCGGCGCCGGCAGCGGCGGTGGCATCGCGCTCGGCTTTCCTCAGTGGGACGGCGGCCAGCGATCGAGCGCCGTCTTCGATTCGCTCGCGCTGGCTCGCGACCGCGAGCCCTTCGCGTGCGAGCCGCGCGCGAGGGAGAGCGCGCTCTTGACCGTCTGCGGGGCTTCGGCGTCGCGCGACGAAGCGGCGGCGCGCGCGAAGCGCCATCCGACTGCGCGAGCCGAGGACATGGAGGGCTTCGGCGTCGCGCTGGCGTGCGCGATGGCTCGTACTCCGCTCTCGATCGTGCGCGGCCTATCGAACGTCGCCGGCGATCGCGACGCCACGCGCTGGAAGATCGCCGACGCGCTGCGCGCGGCGCGCGCGCTCGCGCTCGAGGTGCTCGGGGCATGACGCGCCGCCGACTGCGTCTGGGCATCTCGCCCTGTCCCAACGACACGTTCGTGTTCCACGGGCTGCTCGAGAGAAAGGTCGATCCGCACGGGCTCGACCTCGCGATCGAGCTCGCCGACGTCGAGGAATTGAACCAGCGTCTCGCGCGCGGCGAGCTCGACGCGTCGAAGGCGAGCTTCGCCGCGGCGCTGCGGATGTCCGATTCGATGGTGGTGCTCCCGACCGGGTCGGCCCTCGGCCGCGACGTCGGACCGATCCTTCTCGCGGGCGCCGCGGGCCAGTGCACGACGATCTCGAGGGACGCGCGCGTCCTGTGCCCGGGCGTGGCGACGACCGCGAACCTCCTCTACCACGCGTTCCATCCGCGCGAAGGACGAGTCGAACAGGTGCCGTTCCACGAGATCCTCCCCGAGCTCGAGCGCGGGCGCGCCGACTTCGGCGTCTGCATCCACGAAGCGCGTTTCACGTACGCGTCGCGCGGCCTGCGCCTCGTCGAGGACTTCGGCGCGAGCTGGGCGCGCCGCACGCGCGCGCTCCTGCCGCTCGGCGGCATCCTGGCGCGGCGCGAGCTCGGCGACGCCGCGCGCGGCGCGCTCGACGCGGCGATCCGTGCGTCGCTCGACTATGCGCGGGAGCACCGGCACGAAGCGCTGCTCTCGATGCGCCGGCACGCGCGCGAGCTGGACGACGACGTGCTCTGGGCGCACGTCGACCTCTACGTCAACGAGTGGACGCGCGACCTGGGAGCGGAGGGCGAGCGCGCGCTCGCCGAGCTCTCGCGCGTCGCCCGCGAGTGCGGGGCGATCGGCGGCGACGAACTCCCGCTCGCGATCTTCGGGAGGTCGCGCAGCGCTCAGTCGCCGTAGCGCAGCTCGACGACGCTCGGATCGCACGCATCACGCGCGCCCTCCGGAGGCAGCGTGATCACGTACAGGCGGTCGTACTCGTCGTCGGCGATGGCGGACACCGCGCGCGCCAATCCGGCCACGACGAGCGGCACCGTGTTCGAGTGTCCGGCGACGACCGACACGGAGCCCGGCGGCAGCTTCTGGATCGACGCGACGAGCTCTGCGGTGTCCTTCGCGGCAACGACGGACACCGTCTTGCCGCAGGCCTTGGCGAGCGGCGCGAGCGTGTCCTGCGTGCGGCGGAACTCGGTGGCGTAGAGGTGCGTCACGCTGGCCGAGCTCAAGAGGCGCGCCAGAGCATCCGCGCGCTTCGTCCCCGCCGACGAGAGCGAGGGGTCCCGCGCGTCTCCGCCGCTGTCCTTCTCCCCATGGCGCACGACGACCACGGTCCGCGCGCGGCGGTCCGAGCTCTCCTGAACGCCGTGGGCCGCGCGGAGCCCGAGGAGCAGAGCGCCGCAGGCGAGAGCGAGCGCGAGCAGGGACGAGGTCCCGCCGCGCGAACGCGTCCAGCCGGACATCGATCGCGGCTCAGGCCTTGCCGGAGTCCCGGACTTCGAGCATCTCCTTGCGGATCTCCTGAGCGATGTTCTTGACGTCCTGCATCGCCTTGCGGACGCGCGAGGTCGCGGCCTTGTTGCCGGCTTCTGCCTTCTCGACGTCTTCGCGCGTGGCTTGAACGACGCTCACCAGGCGGTCGTAGTTCTGGCTCATCGGTTGGCCTTTCTTGGCGGTCGGGGCGCTGTGAGCGCGGGTTCCTTGGGTCTTCGGACGTCCAAAACCGCACGCGGCGGCCCTGGGAAGGGCACCTGTAGGCCACATTCGCGCCCGCCGATCAAGCGGGAGCCGCCTGGACCCGCGCTCCGCCGGCGTCCCGCCGCTCCGCTGCCGGACGCCCGCGCGTCCCGAGTCGGCCGCGCTAAGTCCTTGCAGGAGATCCGATCGACAGAATGCGCTATCGTATGCGGGGCTTGCGCGGGGCAGGCTTGCCTCGACCCTCGAATTCCGCCGGATCGGCGCCGGCGAGCTCCAGCACGACTCGCCATTCGGCCGGTTTCACCGGTTGGATCGAGAGGCGCTGGCCGCGCTGCAGCAGCGCCATCCCCATCAAACGCGGGTCGGCGCGCAGCTCGTCGAGGGACAGGAACCGCGGCATCGCGAACGCGGCCTCGATCTCGACCTGGATCCAGCGCGGCGTCGCCCGCTCGCTCTTCGGATCGTAGTGCTCGTCGCGCGGATCGAACTGTGTGGGGTCGACCGCGCCCTCGCCGACCACGCGCGCCACGCCGGCGACGCCCGGCGGCTCGGTGCTGGAGTGGTACACGAGCACGCCGTCGCCGGCCTTCACGTCGTCGCGCAGGAAGTTGCGCGCTTGGTAATTGCGGACGCCGTCCCACGCCGTGCGCGAGCGCGGCGCGCGCACGAGGTCGTCGAACGAGAAGCTCTCGGGCTCGGTCTTGAAGAGCCAATACGCCACGTCGCGCCTCACAGTGCGGGCGGCCGCGACGCGCGGCGCTCGCCGAGCGGATCGAGCCCGACCGGCGCTCCCAGGATCTCGGCCATCACCACCCCCCGAGCGAGCTCCGTCCGCGGGATGCGCGACCGCGACGCGGCTCGAGCGAGCGCCGGCGCGGGCCGCGCGGCGGCGAGGTCGACGCCCGCCGTGTACACGGGCTCGACCGACTCGCGCATGGAGGATGCGGCCTCGCGCTGGCGGCGCACGATCTCCTGCTGGCGCGCGAGCTCCTCGCGCTCGCGCCGCTCGATCGCCTCCTGGGCGATCGCTTCCTCGTCGCTCGCGCCCTCGCTCTCGAGGTTCTCCTCCGAGAGCATCGGCGGAGCGCTCGACTCGAGGTCGACGAGCGATCCCGTCGACGGCACGCGCGACACGGGCGACTGTGCCGACGGCGGGATCGGGGGCGGCACGGCGGGCGGCGACTCGACCTCGCCGCGCAAGAGCTCCTCCCAGGTCGGACGCGCGCGTTCCTCGACCGGCGGCGCCTCCGTCTCGACGGAAGCGCGGCGCTGCTTCTCCTTCTCCTGCTTTCGCGATTCGAGGATGCTCTTCACGATCGGCAGACCGATGAAGACGAAGACGACGAGCCCATTGATGATCTTCTTGATCAGATCACCGACGTCGACGCCCGGATCCTGGAGGGGCGGCATCCGTTCCTACTGCGGCGTCGACGAGCCGCCGCCGAGCGTGGTCTCTCCCCCGCCGGCGATGTTCGTGCGCATCTTCGTGTCCGACTCGATGTTGCGCAGGCGGTAGAGGTCCATCACGCCGAGGTTGCCCGACTGCAGAGCGATCGCCATCGCGCGCGGGATCTCGGCCTCGGCGAGCACGACCTTCGCGCGGTTCTCCTGAACCTGCGCGATGAACTCCTGCTCCGCCGCGACCGCCATCGCGCGCCGCTTCTCGGCTTGTGCTTGCGCGACGCGCTTGTCGGCCTCGGCTTGGTCGGCCTGCAATCGCGCGCCGATGTTGCTGCCGATGTCCACGTCGGCGATGTCGATCGACACGATCTCGAACGCCGTGCCGGCGTCGAGCCCGCGCGCGAGCACCGTCTTCGAGATCGAGTCGGGGTTCTCCAAGACGTCTTTGTGCGACGTCTTCGAGCCGATCGTCGACACGATGCCCTCGCCGACCCGCGCG
>CAZQHA010000151.1:0-9626 GCA_964592795.1 uncultured Planctomycetaceae bacterium
GCTCGGACGCGTGCAGCTCGGCGAGCCCACGCCGGCGCTGCGCGAGCGCCTCGAGCGACTCGACTCGGAGCTCTTGCTCTCGTGGTACGGCAGCGCGCGCGATCGCATGCCCTCGGATCTGCGACAGGTCGAGGACGGCGTGATGCGCTGCCTGCGCGGCATCGAGGCCGCGGGCGGCGGCAAGGTGCGCGTGCAGCGCATCGACCCGGAGGCCGATCCGGCGCTGCACCCCTACTTCGCGTCGCTGGGCGTCGCGCCGTTCCGCGCGCGTCGCGTCGAGCGCGACCGATACGTCGAGGAGAGCGTCTGGTCGTGCCTGCGGATCGCGTACGGCCCGCACGGCGCGTCGACCATCGCGCGCGTCGCCGAGGCCGAGCTGCCGCACCTCCAGGACCTGATCGCGGCGCACCTCGACGAGCTCTCGGCGCCGCGCCGGCCGCGGATCGCGCTCTCCGCTCCGCGCGGCTACTCCGCGCTGCGACGCGCTCTGGCGCAACGCGCCGACGTCACCGAGATCGAGCTCGACGACGATGCGAAGCTGCCCGCCGACGCGGACCTGTGCTTCTGGATCGACCCGGAGAACGCCGACGCGGCGCACCTCGCCGCCGTGGAGCGGTTCCTCGCACAGGGCAAGAGCCTCGTGATCGCGGGCAGCCGGTACTCCGTCGCGCTCGACGCCTCGGGCGGCGAGCCGACCGCGCGCTTCTCGCGCAGGAGCGGCGCGATCGACGCGCTCGGCGCGCACTTCGGCTTGCGCACGCTGGAGGGCATCGGTCTCGACTCGCGTTCGGACGAAGGCGTCGGGACCTCGAGCGAGACGCCGACTTTCCTCGTGCGCGCGATCGCCCCCAACCAGGACTTCCGGACCATGAGCGCGCAGCCGAACGGGAGCCTGTGGTTCGCCGCGCCGACGCTCTTCGAGCCGGACGCGCAGCGCCTCTCCGAGGTGGACCTTTCGTGCACCGTGCTCGCGACGACGTCCGAGTCGACCTGGACCCGGCCCGAGAGCACCGAGCCGCTCGCGATGCGCGGGCTCCAGCCCAAGCTCGGAACCACGAGCTTCCTCGGCGCGCGTGCGCTGCTCGCCATCCTGCGACCGGCCGATCCCTGGCGCGGCAGCGTCGTCTTCCAGGCCGCGTCGACTCCGTTCCAGGACGAGTACTTCGCGCGCGAGGCCGCCGCCCACGAGCCGCTCGTCGACATCCTGATCTCGAGCCTCGTCTCGGTCGATCGCCGCGCGGCGCAGCGCGTCGCGCTCGCGATGCCCGCGCGGCTCGAGGAGCTCTCCGTCGGAGCGCGTGCGTTGTGGCGCGGCCTGGTGGTGCTCGGATTGCCGCTCGCCGCGCTCACGTACTGGATCGCGCGGTCCCTGCTGCGGCGGCCGCGCGTCCGGCGCGAGCGACCGCTCGCGCGCGCGCTCGCGATCCCCGCGCTCGCCGTGCTCTGCCTCGCGTGCGCCGCGGCGTGGCTCGTTCCGGCCCGCGCCGGCGCCGACTGGACGCGCGACGGGGTGCACGATCTCGCGGACGCGACGCGGGCGGTCCTCGCGCGCGCGGGCGAGCGCGGTCCGATCGCGATCGAGTTCGCGTTCAGCGAAGCCGCGCGCCTTCCACCCGAGCTGCGCCCGCGCGTGCGCGAGGCCCGGGAGCTCGTCGAACGGATCGAGCGCGAAGGCACCGGCGTCACCGTGGAGTGGCTCGAGCCCGAGGCCGGCGACGGCGCCGACGAAGCGCGCTTCGCGGAGCGCGGGATCACGCCGTCGCGCGTCACCTCGCGCGCCGACGAGGTCACCACCGTCCGGCGCATCTTCGGCGCGATCGCGATCTCCCGCGGCGGCGCCCGCGAGGTGCTGCCGCTCGCCGACGGCGGCGCGTTCGACGAGCTCGAGTTCAAGCTCGCGTATGCGATCGATCGGCTGACGACGGGACGCCGCGCGCGCGTCGCGGTCGCGTCGGACGTCCCGCGCCCGTCGCCGGCGGAATCGATGACGCGCTACCAGCGCCAGGGCCTGTTCGCGCCCGGCGAAGGCGACGTGTACAGCGAGGCGCGCGATTGGCTCGAGTCGCACGGCTTCGACATCACCTACGTCGAGCCGCGCCAGCCGAGGATCCCGGAGGATTGCGACCTCTTCGTGTGGCTGCAGCCGCGGCGCGACATCGTGCCGCTCCTGCGCGAGGTCGCGCGCTTCCTGTCGCGCGGCGGCAAGGTGCTGATCGCGGCGCAGCACTTCCACGTGCGCTCGCGACAGCAGCAAGACCGATCGCTCGCGCTCTCCTTGTGGCCCGAGCCGCAGTTCCCCGACCTCGACCGTCTCTATTTCCCCGCGCTCGGGATCGGGTTTCCGCGCGAGGTGCTCTTCGACGCCTCGGCCGGCAGCATCGACGCCGCGACCGAGGTCGAGCGCGCCGGCGGGGCGCGCGAGTACGAGCGCGACCGCGCCGCGAGCCCGCTCTTGATCCGCGCCGTCGCGCCGGGCTTCGACGATCGTTCGCCGATCACGCGCGGACTGGGAGACCAGCTGTTCGTGTTCGGCAACCGGCTGACGTGGGATCCGGCCGTGCTCGCGGGCCGCGGGCTCTCCGCGAGCGCGCTGATCTCGTCCTCGGAGCACACGTGGGCTCTCGACTGGACGGGCGGCGACCTACCGGAGTCCGTGCTCCAGGCTCCGCCCGACGGCGAGTACCTCGGCCGACAGGTGCTCGCCGCGCGATTCGCCGGCCGCTTCCCGCCGCCGGAAGAGGTCGACGCCGCGCTGGCCGGTTCCGACGCCGCGAACGCCGGCGCGTCGAGCGCGCCGGGAGAGCTCGTGTGGATCGGCTGCTCGGAGATGTTCAAGAACGGACGGCTGCACCTCTCCGGCTTCGATCACGCCGAGCTCCTCCTGCGCGCCGCGTCGCAGCTCGCGCTCGGCGACGAGCTGACGTCGATCGTCGCGCGCGAGGCGCGAGAGCGCGGGTTCGAGCCCGTCGCCGCGAGCGAGCGCACGGTGTGGCGCGCGGTGGTCGTAGGCGCGGCCCCGCTCCTCCTGATCGCGTTCGGAGCGGTGTACGCGGCGCTGCGCGCGCGCGCTCCCGCGCTGTCTCGCGCCGAGGCCCGAGGCTGAGCCGTGACGCGAGCGCTCGTCCTCCTGCTCGTGCTCTGCGGCGTGCTCTTCGCATGGGACCGCGCGCTTCTCGCGCGTGGTGGCCGGCAAAATGCCGCCGATCCGCAAGTGGAGCTCTTGGTGGAACGCTCCGTTTGGGAATCGCGCACCGTCGCCGCGTTGACGCTCGAGAGCGTCGCGAGCGGGCACTCCGTCCTCTTCGCGCGCAAGCACGGCCGTTGGGTGTGCCGCGAGGCGTTCGGCGCCAGCGCGGACGAGAGCGAGCTCCTGGCGCTGATCCAGAGCCTCTTCCAGGCGCGAGGCGTGGTGCGCACCGCGGATCCCGCGCGCGCGAGCGCCTACGGCTTCGACGACACGCTGCGCGTGCGGCTTCACGGCCCGAAGATCATGGAGCGCGAGGACCGCGACGTGATCGTCGGCGTCGACTTGGGCGGCGGCACCGAGCGCACCGCGTACGTCCGGCTCGAGGGCACGCACCGCATCCTCGAAGTCGACCGCGACCCGCGCGTGCACCTGTCGACGCGCGCGGGGACTTCGCTCCCGCCGCTGATCGACACGCGGCTGCTCGCCGGCAGCACCCCGGAGGGATTCGTCGGCTTCGAGCGCTTCGCGTTCACGTTCGCCGACGGCCGCAAGTTCTCGGTCGAGAGCGTGAAGGGACCGGACCCCGACGTGATGCCCGATTTCTTCGTCGTGCAGGGCGCGCGCCGCGATCCGTGCTCGTCGTGGCGCATCGGCGGCTACACCGGATTGTGGCTCCGCGAGCGGTTCGATGGATTGGCGAACTCGACGCGCGCCGAGGAGCTCGGGGTCGACCCGCCGTTCGTCTCGATCGAGCTGACACCCCACGGCAAGGAACCGATCCGGTTCGACGTGTCCGAGCCGGTCCCCGGCCGCACCGCGTACGTGTGGAATCGCGCGACGAACACGCTGTCGAGCATTGCGCGGGAGCTCCACGAGAAGATGATCGCGACGCCGGAGATGTTCCTCGACGAGACGCGCCCGAATCCCTGGGAGCGCTGGCTGTCGAGGTAATACGGGACTGTCCGCAGGAACCGAATTCGGAACGCGCCCGACGCTCTCCGAGCGCGATTCCGGTCGATCACGGCTCGACGGAAACCCGCAGCGCTCCGCGGCGGATAGGATTTACCGGCGTCGCACGTCGGAAGCGGGTCCCCGGACGTGGTTCCGCGCGCTGGCCGACCCCCCGGAGACCGGCCGGATGGCCTGACGCGACGCTCTCCTGCAGGGCAGCTCTCGAATGCACGAAAGCGCAAGCGCCTCGCGCGCGGACATGGTTCCGCGAGCGGTCGAACTCCGTCCGCGCGTGGAGCACGCGACGGGGAAGCGCTGGCTCGTCGTGATCGCCGCGCTCGTCGCGGGCTGCCTCATCGCGGAGCTCGGCTACCGCGCTCGGCGCTCCCTGCAAGGGCGGCCGTACGACCGCGCACAGGTCGCGCGCGCTCTGGCGGCGCTCGCCGGTCAGTACATCGGCCAGGCGGAGCGCGCCGACGGGCGCGAGATCGCCGAGAGCGCGGTGCCCGGCGGCCCCGAAGGCCATCGCGTCGTGCTGCATCCGTATCTCGGGTTCGACGTCTCCGGCGACACGCGCTTCCTGGAGGACGTGCAGCCGTGCGGCGCGCGAGCGGACTCCGCGGATCGTTTCGACGTGCTCGTGCTGGGCGGCTCGGTGGCGCAGAGCCTGGCCGAGACGAACTGTCACGTCCTCCTCGACGCGCTGAGCGCCGATCCGCGCCTCGCCGGTCTCCCGATCGCCGTGCACTCGTACGCGCGCGGCGGATACAAGGAACCGCAGCAGGTGATCGCGCTCGCGTACCTGTTCGCGCGCGGATTCGACTGCGATCTCGTGATCCTGCTCGACGGCTTCAACGAGGTCGCGCTGGGGAACTACAACGCGCAGCACGAGAGCTCGCCGCTCTTCCCGTCGCTGCGGCACTGGGCGTACCTGACCGGCACGGGCGTGCGCGATCCGGAGTCGATCGACGTGCTGGTCGAGCTGCGCACGACGCAGAAGCGCACCGAGCGTCTCGTGCACCTGGCGCAGCGGCTGGGTTGCGACCGCAGCGCCGTGCTGGGCGACCTCACGCTGAAGTTCCTCGAGCCGATGCACGAGAAGAGCGTGTCGCTCTACCAGCGCTTCGCGAACGACATGGCGCTGAAAGCCGACGAGTTGCCGACGCTCCACGGTCCCGAGTTCGCCGCCGACACCGCGTCGCGCATCGACGAGATGGTGGTGAACTGGGTCGAGTCGTCGCGCTCGATCGACGCCATGTGCCGCGCGCGCGGGATCGGATTCCTGCACGTCTTGCAGCCGACTCTCCACGACGAAGGATCGAAGCCGGCAAGCCTCGAAGAGCAGCGGACCGCGGCGCCCTGGCCGGCTTGGGTGGAAGGAGTCCGCGAAGGCTACCCGCGACTGCGCGCGGAAGGCGCGGCGCTGCGCGAGGACGGGATCGCGTTCGTCGATTGCACGAGGATCTTCCGCGACGTGACGGAGACGCTCTATTTCGACGGCTGCCACTTCAACGAGAAGGGCAACACCCTCCTGTCGCGCGAGATCGCGGCCGCGGTTCGCGACCAGGTCGAGCTCCCGCGCGTCGGCTCGGAGCGCTAGCGCGACGAGGCGCCGGACGGCGCTCAGGTTTCGCGCAAGAGCCATCGGCTCCTGCGCGGCGCGCGCGGCTTCAGCCCGAAGGCGATCGTCGCATTGCGGTTGACGACGTCGAGCGCCTCCTCCGGCGAGTCGGTGAACACGAGCCGGTCGACGTCGACGCGATCGATCGTCCCGTTTTCGATCATCTCCTCGAAGAGATCGCGCAGCGGACGCCAGTACTCGACCCCCATCAGGATCACCGGGAAGTTTCGGATCTTGCCGGTCTGGATCAGCGTCACGGTCTCGAACACCTCGTCCATCGTGCCGAAGCCGCCCGGCAGCACGATGAACGCGTACGAGTACTTCACGAGCATCAGCTTGCGCACGAAGAAGTAGCGGAACGTCACCCACCGGTCGAGGTAGGGATTCGGCGCCTGCTCCTTCGGCAGCTCGATGTTGCAGCCGACGGACACGCCGCCGACGTCGCGCGCGCCGCGATTCGCGGCCTCCATGATCCCGGGCCCGCCGCCGGTGAGCACGGTGAACCCCGCGCGCGCGACGCGCTGCCCGATCTCGCGAGCGAGGGCGTAATAGCGGTGATCCTCGCCGAAGCGCGCGGAGCCGAACACGGTGATGCACGGTCCGAGGAAGTGCAGCGACCGAAACCCGTAGAGGATCTCGAAGAAGATGCGCACCGCGCGCACGAGCTCGAGCCCGCGCTTGTCGGGGCCCTCGAGGAGCCGGAGCTCCTGCTTGTCGCCGGCGGCCTTGCCCCACTTCGTAGGAGTCGACGGGGAAGTGCTCGCCGGATCGTCCATCGTGTGCGCCGCGCGATTATGCCAGCCGAACGCGCAGGGCTAACATGTGCGGCGCTCCATGGTCGATCCGCGCCCGAAATCCAAGCGACGGCAGCGGCTCCTCGTCGCGCTCCTGGCGCTCGTCGCGGGCGGTCTCCTCGGCGAGGTCCTGTATCGCGGCGTCCGGCGTCTCCAGGGTCGGCCCTACGACAAGGCCGCCGTCGCGCGCACCGTGGAGAGCATGTCCGGCGCGCGTCGCGCGCCCAGCGACCCGGCGGCGCGACGATGGATCGACCCGGCCGGTCAGATCGTCGGGGACGGCAAGCGCCTCGTCTTGCATCCCTACTTCGGCTTCGACGTCGGCGGCGACGCGCGGCTCGTCGAGGTGGTCGCGCCGTGCGACGACACGTCGCGCGCCGGAGAGCGCTTCGACGTGCTCGTCCTGGGCGGCTCGGTGGCGCAGATGCTCTCGGAGGGGAACTGCGCCACGCTGGCCAAGGCGCTCGCATCCGATCCGCGCCTCGCCGGGATGCCGGTCTCGATCCAGACGTACGCGCGCGGCGGATACAAGCAGCCGCAGCACGCCATCGTGCTCACGTATCTGTTCGCCAGCGGCTTCGACGTCGACCTCGTCATCCTCCTCGACGGCTTCAACGAGGTCGCGCTCGGAACGACCAACGCGCGGCACGACAGCTCGCCGCTCTTTCCTTCGCTGACCCACTGGGCCTTTCTCACGAACGCCGGCGCGGCCGATCCCGACGCGATCGACATCTTGACGGACTTGCGCGCGGCGCAGCGCACGTCGACCCGGATCGCCCGCTGGGCGGACGCTCTGCACGTCGAGCATAGCGCGGTGCTCGGCGACCTCGCGCTCGCCGTGCTCGGCCGGCTCCGCAATCGCAACGTCGAGCTGCAGCAGAGCTACGCCGTGTGCGTGAGGGCCAAGACCATGAATTCGCCGACGCTGCACGGGCCGCCGTTCCCATCGGAGCCCGCGCAGCTCTTCGCGGCGATCGCGCGCAACTGGTCGGAGTCCTCGCGATCGATCGACGCCCTGTGTCGCGCGCGCGGCATCGCGTTCCTCCACGTGTTGCAGCCCACGTTGCACGACGAAGGCTCGAAGCCGCTGACCGCGGAGGAGCGCCGCACGGGGACGGCGTCGGACGAATGGATCGAGGGCGTACGGAGCGGCTATCCGCTCCTGCGCGCTGCGGGCGAGGGGCTGCGGCGGAGCGGCGTCGCGTTCGTCGATCTCTCGATGATCTTTCGCGACATCTCGGAGCCCGTGTACTTCGACGCGTGCCACTTCAACGAAGCCGGCAACGCCATCCTCGCTCGGGAGATCGGCGCCGCGGTCCAGCGCGAGATCGATCTCCCGCGTTCGGCATCCGGACGTTAAATTCTCTCGCCATGATCGTCCTCAAGTTCGGCGGCACCTCCGTCGGCGGCGCCGCGCCGATCCGTCGGCTCGGAGAGATCGTGGCGCAGAGCCGCCCCAAGGATCCCGTGGTCGTCGTGTCGGCGGTCTCGGGCGTGACGAGCCGCCTGTTGCGCCTCGCGGAGCTGGCCCGGGATCGCGGCGCGTGGACGGCGGAGCACGAGAGCCTCGCCGCGCTCCACAGGGGCGTGCTCGCCGAGCTCTCGCTCGATCCGCGCATGCTCGACGCGCTCCTCCAGGAGCTCTTCGACCTCTTGCGCGGCATCGAGCTCCTGCGCGAGTGCACGCCGCGCACGCTGGACTTCGTGGCGAGCTTCGGCGAGCGCTGCTCGGCGCGCATCGTCGCCGCGCACCTCGCGTCGATCGGGATCGAGTCGCGCGCGCTGGAGGCCGGCGACGTGGGCCTCGTCACCGACGACCGGTTCGGATGCGCGCGGCCGACCGCGGACGCGCCGGCGCGGATCGCGGCGGCCCTGTCGGAGCGCACCGGCGTCCCCGTGATCACGGGGTACATCGCGCGCACCGCGTCCGGCGACGTCACGACGCTCGGCCGCGGCGGCAGCGACTACTCGGCCGCGATCTTCGGCGCCGCGCTCGGAGCGCAGGAGATCCAGATCTGGACCGACGTCGACGGCGTGATGACCGCCGATCCGCGGCTCGTCCCGGCGGCACGGCACATCGAGCGGCTGTCGTACGCCGAAGCCGCCGAGCTCGCGTTCTTCGGCGCGAAGGTGCTGCACCCGGCGACGATCACGCCGGCGGTCGAGCGCGGCATCCCGATTCGCGTGCTCAACAGCTTTCGCCCTCAGTTCTCCGGCACGGTCGTCGTTCCGAAGCTCTCGCGCGAGGAACGGTCGGTCAAGTCCATCGCGACCAAGGACAGGATCGTCGTCGTCAACATCGTCGCCAGCGCGATGATGCTCCAGTACGGATTCGTCAAGCGCATCGCGGACGTGTTCGCGCGCCACGAGATCGTGATCGACATGATCGCGACGAGCGAGGTCAGCCTCGCGATGACCGCCGACGACAACGGGGCGAGGCTTTCGGCGGCCGCGAAGGAGATCGGCCAGTTCGCGGACGTGAGCCTGGTGCGCGACCTCTCGCTCGTCAGCGTCGTCGGCGAGGAGCTCAAGGAGCGCACCGACTTCGCCGCGATCGTGTTCGGCACGCTGGCCGAGCTGAAAGTGCGCGTCGAGATGATTTCCTACGGCGCGACGCGCAACAACCTTTCGCTCGTCGTCCCGCGCGAGCGGCGCGGCGAGGTCGTGCTCGCGCTCCATCAGCGCTTGTTCGGATGAGCCGCGCAACGCGCCGCGCATTGCGCTCTCCGTCGGTGCATGCCACAATCCCGCCATGCTCCACTTCCGGCGCGGATGGCCCTGGCCCCGGCCCGAGGAATCCTCGGCGGCCGGAGTTCGCCACTAGCCACTCCGCCCTGCCGTGCAGGATGATCCTCGGGCCTCCGCCAGTCGGAGGCCCGCTGCATTTATGAACCCCCCGCTCGAACGATCGACCCCCGAAGACGCGTTGCGACACGAGCTCGCTTGGGCCGTGTGGCCCGCCGACCTCGCGACGCCCGTGCGCCTCTACCTCGGACTGCGCGCCGCGGGCAGGCACGCGTGCCTCCTCGAATCCGTCGAAGGCCCGGCGCGGCTCGCGCGCTACTCGTTCGTC
>CAZQHA010000152.1:0-9616 GCA_964592795.1 uncultured Planctomycetaceae bacterium
AGAGCACGAGGCCGTCGTCCGCATCGCTTGCAGGCTCGGCACCGAGCAGCGCGCGGGCGGAACCCTCGATCACGGCCAGCTCCTCGCCGCGCCGGATCGGCGCGCCGTCCTTCTTCGCCAGCTGGATCTTCGCCGTCGGATCGCAGAGGTCGAACGCGCGGGCGAACACCGCCAGGCCCGCGACGATGCCATCCGACTTCGCGACGAGCCGCGCGCGGGCGCGCACCTTGTCGGGGATCGCGGTGATCGACGTCAGGTCGCCGCCGCCGCGGTCCTCGGCCAGCGCGGGGCGCACGAACCGATCGATCTCCTCGATCGACAGCGGCGGCGGAATCCCGATCCGCGGCGGCGGGAGCGCGCCGGCCGCCGCATGCGGCGCGGCCGGCGCACTCGAGCGGGTCGGCTCGGGTGCGTCGCGGGAGTCTGTGGCGCGGGTCGGCACGGGGGGAGTTTCGAGTCTACGCTTCCGCTCGGAACCGCTCTAGGCGGCCCCGCCGCGTATCGGACCGCTACGGCTCGGCGTCGCGCATCAGCCATTCGCGGACGCGATCGACGGTCCCCTCCCCGATCGTCGGCACCGCGTCGAGGTCGTCGATCTCGAGTCGCCCGCGCTCCCAGGCGGCCCGCGCGATCGCATGGGCCCGCGCCTCGCCGATCTCCGGGAGCGAGCGCAGCTCGCGCGGGCTCAATCGAGCGAGCTGCGGGGGTTCTGGATCCGGCGCCGGACCGCGCGGGATTCGCGAAGCGAGGGTCGCGCCCGCGCCGGCCGGCGACGGCACGACGACGCGCACCGACGCGAGCAGCCATCCGGCCAGCAGCCATCCCACGGCGCGACCCGAGCGAGCTTCCACGATCTCCGGACGGCCGCGTGCGCTCGCGGTTGCGTACGAATCGCCCGGATCAGACGAGCCCCGGCGTGTAGCCGGCGCTGCGCAGGAGCGAGCGGCCGACGCCCCTCGGCGGTACGCGCGCGAGCTCCTCGCAGAGCGCAAGACCTAGACGCTGGACCGCGTGCGCGAACGGAGCGTCGGGCTCGCGCTCGATCGCCGGCGCGCGCTCGTTGACGCTGCGCACGACGGCGCGATCGTCGGGGAGCGCGCCCAGGTAGCGCGGCTCGCGGCCGAGGAACTTGCGCGCGACCGAGCGCATGCGATCGGCGACGTGCTCGCCTTCCTCGGCGCTCGTCGCGCGGTTGACGACGAAGAGCGGCGACGAATCCGGCTTGCGCTGGAGGAGCACCTTGAGGAACGCGTACGCGTCCGTCAGCGCGGTGACGTCGGGCGTCGTCACGATCAAGACGACGTCGCTCGCGGCCGCGAACGCGACGGTCTGCGTGGAGATGCCCGCCGCCGAATCGACGAGCAGGTACTTGTACTCCTGCTCGATGCTCTCGAGCCCGCACGCGACGAGATGCAGCTCGTAGGACGACAGGCCCGCCATGCGCGACACGCCCGAGCCCGCCGCCAAGAGGTCGAGCTCCGGGCGACACGGCACGCGAATGTCGCGCACCGCGAGCCGCCCTTCGACGACGTCGACGAACGAGTGCTCGGGCACCACGTCCTGGAGGATGTGCGCGTTGCCGACGCCCATGTCCGCGTCGACGAGCAGCGTCTTGCCGCCGCGCGACAGCAACGTGGCGAGCGACGCGCTGACGACCGACTTGCCCGTGCCGCCCTTCCCGCTCGCGACGCACAGGCTGCTCGCGCGCGGGATCGCGGTCGGCTCCGATTCGGCGCCGACGACGCTCGAGCCTGCGGCGCGTGGATCGTCCACATGCCGGCCGGCGAGGTTCAGCATCCGCCGAGCCTGACTCCAGTTCATGGCACGAGATCGCTCTCGGGACACGACGCGCCGCCGTACCGGCAACGCCCTGTCGCGTCCGGCGCCGCCGCTGTCGGCGGCACGCATACCCTGCACATCCGGAACGGGCATTCCAAGGGCGCGATCGGGGGAAATACCGAACGCGCGCGAAAGTCGGACGGCGGACGGCCGGGCGGCGAACTCGCGCCGCACGCCTAGGGGTCCCGGAACGCGGCGAGCTCCTCGGGGGTCAACAACTGCACGGGCGCTCGCGGCTCCGGCTTCTCGGCGGGGGCGCGGGTCGCGCGGATCACGCGCTCGAGGAGGCTCGCCACGTCCGCGACCGCCCGCAACGGGATGGGCTCGTTCGACGTCGCGTCCCACGCGACGAGCCCGTCGGCGGCCCGATCCAGCCGGCACACGTCGCGGTCGCCGGCGCGCCACACCAGCGAATCCTCGCTCGGCGTGCACAGGAACCGCTCGTCGATGCGCGGCAGACGGCGCGCGAGGAGCTCGGCGCAGGCGCGCTCGCCGGGAGGGAGCGCGGCGAGGAACTGCTCGGCGTCGACCGGCGAACGCGCGCTCCCCACCGGCCGGAAGCTCACCGTCGAGTGGCCGGCGCCCTTGAGCTCGATCACCTCGAAGAGCGCCAGCTCGCGCGGCGGCACCAGGGCGAGCCTCTCGATCACGCGCGGTGCGAACGACTCGGCGACGAGGATGGACAACGGCGCGCGAGCGCGCACGCCGCCGACATCGGCCCGCACGGATCGCAAGTGCTGCTCCAGCGGCTCGCGGTACTGACGCGCGAACGCCACCGAATCGAGCGCGGCGAGCAGCCCTTCGTCGGAGGCTCCGTCGATGAACGAGATCAGGATCGCTCGGCCGGTTCCGTCCACGGCGAGCAGATCGATCCGGCGACCGGAATCACCCTCCGCCGCAATCTCGAGCCGGCGGTCGACGATCTCGAGTCCCGGAAAGTGTGAGCGCAGTCCGAGCTCGCACGCGCGCTCGATCGCGGCGGCGCGGCTGTCCGAGCCAGCAACGGGGGTCTCCTCGGAGCTCATCGAGTTCGCGCCGTTCACGGGCCCAATCCGCGGTCGGGGCGCGCGCCCCCAGGATAGTGCATCGACTCACAGACGCGCACCCAGCCGCGACCTTTGGAGGTACGTCAGCGCCAGCGCGAGCGCGTCGGTCGCATCCGCCGTTCCGAGGGGCGACGCGAGGCCCAGGATCCGACCGACCATCGCGCCGACCTGGCGCTTGTCCGCCGCACCGTGCCCGGCGAGCGCCCGCTTCGCGACCGCGGGCGCGAACTGCACGACCGTCGCGCCGGACGCCGCCGCGCAAGCGAGCACCACGCCGCGGCCCTCGCCGATGCGCAGCGCCGATTGCACGTTGCGCGCCGCGAACGCCTGCTCGACGACGACGACCGTCGGCCGCAGGCGGGCGATCAGCTCCACCAGCTGCGCCTGGATGAACCCGAGACGCTCCGGCACCGAGTGCTTCGCGGGCGGCGCGACCGTGCCCGCGGCGAGGAGCCGGGGCCCGCGCTCGCGCGCGACGACCGCGCCGTAGCCGACGACGCGCGTGCCCGGATCGATGCCGAGCACGATCGGCCAGCGCCCGATCGCCGGCGTTCCGGCGCCGGCGATCACGATCGCGGGATCCAGCGTCGTCTCGTGTCGGGAGTCCATGCGCGCGGCGCAAAAGCCCTTCGCCCCTGCGCGCAGCGGACCCTACGCTTTGCGGTGCGCGCATGAAAGAACCCGCTCGAGCGCCCGCGAGCCGAACGACCGCCGCGGTGATCGTCGCCGCCGGTCAATCGACGCGCATGGGCAGCGGAACCGGCCAGAGCGACGTGCCGCGCAAGCCGTTCGTCGTCCTCGAGGGGCTGACGCTGCTCGAGCACGCCTGCGCCGCGTTCGACGCCGCCGCCGACGTGCGCGAGATCGTCGTCGTGGGACACACGGACGATCTCGAGCGCATCCGGCGAATGGCCGGCATCTGTCCGTCGATGAGGAAGGTGACCCACGTGGTCGCCGGCGGCGAGCTGCGCGTCGATTCGGTGCGCGCGGGCGCGCTCGCGGCCGACGCGTCGCTCGCGCTGATCGCGATCCACGACGCGGCGCGGCCTCTCGTGGAGACCGCGCTCGTCCAGCGCGCCATCGGCGTCGCGGCGGCGCGCGGCGCGGCGCTCGTCGCCGTGCCCGCGACCGACACGATCAAGACGTCGTCGGACGGCGAGCACGTCGAGAACACGCTGCACCGGTCGGTCTTGTGGAGCGCGCAGACGCCGCAGGTGTTCACGCGCAGCCGTTTCCTGGAGCTGCTCCAGCGTGCCGGCGCGGAGGGCTTTCGGCCGACCGACGACTCGTCGCTCTACGAGAAGTACGTCGGGCCCGTCCCGATCGTGCTCGGCGACACGCGCAACCTGAAGGTCACGACGCCCGACGACCTCGTGATCGCGGCCGCGATCCTGCGCGCGCGGGCGACGGGAGCGCGGAAGGCGTGAGCGCGCGCGTGGGAGTCGGCTTCGACGTGCACCGCTTGGTCGCGGGACGGCCCTGCGTGCTCGGCGGCGTGCGCATCCCCCATCCCGCGGGGCCGCTCGGCCATTCCGACGGCGACGCGGTGCTGCACGCGATCTCGGACGCGCTGCTCGGCGCGGCGGGGCTCGACGACCTCGGCACGCTCTTCCCGGACACGGATCCCAAGTGGAAGGACGCCGACAGCGCGCGCCTCTTCGCCGCCGTCGTCGCGCGGGTGCGCGAGAGCGGCTTCCGCGTCGTCAACGTCGACGTCGTGATCGCGACGGAGGGCCCGCGCATCGCGCCGCATCGTGCCGCGATGCGGGCGCGCATCGGCGAGCTCCTCGGGATCGCGGCGGGCGACGTGAACGTGAAGGGCAAGTCGCTCGAGGGGCTGGCCGATCCGGGCGTCGCGGTGCACGCGGTGTGTCTGCTCGAGCGCTGACCGGATTCGACCGTCAGCGAGCCGGCAGCCGGTAGAGGCGCTGCCCGTACAGCACGCCGGGCAACAGCGCGTGCGCGAGGCCGTCGCGGATCAGCTCGGCATCCGGATCGATCGGCTCGAGACCCCCGTCGCGCACGCGGAAGCACCGCGGCGCCGCGCCGCCCGGATGCACGGCGAGTCGATCGCCGACGAGGAAGCCGTGGATGTCGTTGAATTGCAGGATCGCGCGACCGGGCTCGGACTCGTCGAGCGTGAAGAGGTTGCGACCGATCATCGGGTGCACGGTCGGGATCCCGAGGAGGTGGAGAGCGGTCGGGAGCAAGTCGATCTGGCTCGCCACGCGCTCGAATCGAGCCGGCGCGACATCCGGACCGAGGATCAGCCCGGGAATGTGGAACTTGTCGACCTGGATCAAGTCGTCGCCGTACGTGCGCTCGTCGTGGTCGGCGACGACCACCCAGACGGTGTCCTCGAAGTAGCGCTCGTTCCTCGCGAGCCGGAACAGCTCGCCGAGAGCGTAATCCGCGTACCGCACCGTGTTGTTGCGCGTCGCCTTCTCGGCGTCGTAGAGCTCGATGCGGCCGTCGGGGAACTCGTAGGGCGAGTGGTTCGACGTCGTGAGGACCAGCGCGAAGAACGGCCGGTCTCCGTGCTCGACGAACACGTCGTTCGCCTTGCGCATCAGGTCCTCGTCGGAAACGCCCCACGTGCCGCGGAACGCGGGGTCCTCGAAGTCGGACTCGTTGAACGCGCGCTCGAAGCCGTTGCCGAGGAAGAACGCCGCCATGTTGTCGAAGTGGCTCTCGCCGCCGTACACGAACTCGGTGGCGTAACCCGACCGGCGGAGCAACTCGGCGATCGTGAAGAAACCGTGCTGCGATTTGCCGAGCTTGACGACGCTGCTGCCGGGCGTCGGCAAGAAATCGCTCGCGACCGCTTCGATGCCGCGGACGGTACGGGTTCCCGTGCTGTACAGGCTCGTGAACCACAGGCCTTCGCGGGACAGGGCGTCGAGGTTCGGAGTCAGCGGCTTGCCTCCCAGCGAGCCGACGAACTCCGCGCCGAGGCTCTCGAGCAGCACGATCACGAGGTTGCGCGGGCGCTCGAGCGCACGGGCGGGCGACTGCCGATGGAGGAACGGGATCTCGACCCCGACCTCTTCCTCCGGCGGATAGTTCGTGTAGCGCCGGACGCGCTCGTACATCTCCGGCATCGGCATCGCGCCGTAGATCTCCGACGGCGAGCGCTCATGCCGCAGGTCGTACCACGCTCGAAGCGCCGTGTACGTCGAGTTCAACGTGAGCTGGTTGACGATGTTCTGGCCGGAGAACGCGACCGATGCGGCGTTGAGCGGCCGGTGATCGAGAGTCCCCCGCGCCGAGAGCAAGACGAGCGGAGTGAAGAGAGCGAAGGCCTTCGCGCGCCGCTTCCACGACCATTCCGACGCGAACCGGGCGAGCCACGCGCCGAGCCGAACGCTCGCGACGGCCGCCGCGGCGACGATCGCGGCGGCGGCGACGACCTGCAGAGGATGCTGGGCCCAGATCGTCGCCAACACCTCGCGCGAACCGACGTGCTCGATGAAGAGTCGGTTGGGGCGCGCGTCGTACTCGGCGATGAACTGGTAGGAAACGACCTCCATCAAGACGAAGAGCGTCGTCGCCAGCCCGAAGTACCCCGCGAGCGGAACGGTCAGGCGCTTCAGCAGCTTCGAAGGGACGGCGAGAACGACGATCGTCGGCAGGATCAGCACGTAGCCGAGCGTGACGAGATCCATCCGCAGCCCGAGCCCGAACATCCACAGAGCGTGCGGCTCGATGTCGACCCGTTCGCGGTACGCGAGAGCCAGGAGGGCGCGCGACGACGTGAACGTAGCGAGCCCGAGGATCGAAAGACCTGCGAGATACGCGAACGGACCGAGGGCGCGCGGCGATAGGCGACGTCGGGTCGCGGTGTTCGTGTCCATCCCCTGGAAGCAGTTAGTTGACACGAACACCGCGGCGATCCCAGTGACAATGTCGAAATAACCGACATCGACCCCTTCGATGAAGTTCATGTGGAGTCCCGATCGCAGCCCCGCGAGCGGAGGTCTAGACTGCGGTCGCCATGAAGACACAAACCGCACCGACCGGCAGCACTTCCCGGAACACGCTCCATCGCACGAAGAACGATCTGCCCGAAGCGACGCGCGCGAAGATCGTCGAGCTCTTGAACGGCCGCCTGGCTCCGGCGATCGACCTCTATCTCCAGGCCAAGCAGGCGCACTGGAACGTCAAGGGCCAGAGCTTCATCGCGCTGCACGAGCTCTTCGACGGCGTCGCGAAGGTCGCGCAGACGGCGGCGGACGACATGGCCGAACGAGTCGCGCAGCTGGGCGGCAATGCGCGCGGAACGCTACAAGCCGTGAGCAAGGCGAGCTCGCTCAAGGAGTACCCGATCGCGATCAGCGATGGGCGCGATCACGTCGAGGCGCTGTCGAGCGCGCTGGCGGCCTTCGGCGCCGACGTGCGCAGCGCCGTCGACGAGGCCGAGGACCTCGAGGACTGGGGAACGGTCGACCTCTTCACCGAGGTGTCGCGCAACATCGACAAGCAGCTCTGGTTCGTCGAGGCGCACGCGCAGGGCAAGTAGCCCCGCGCGCCCTCAAGCCGACACTTCCTGCGGCTGCGTGAACTGCGCGGCGTGCAGCCTCGCGTACACGCCGCCGCGCGTGATCAGCTCCTCGTGCGAGCCGAGCTCGACGAGCTTGCCCTTGTCGAGCACCGCGATCCGATCCGCCCGGCGGATGGTCGACAAGCGGTGCGCGATCACGACCGCGGTCTTGTGCGCCATCAAGCGCTCGAGCGCTTCCTGCACGACCGCTTCCGACTCGCTGTCGAGCGCGCTCGTCGCCTCGTCGAGCAGGAGCAGCGGTGCGTCCTTCAAGAACGCGCGCGCGATCGTGATGCTCTGGCGTGGCCCGCCCGAGAGGCGCGAACCCGCGTCGGCGACGTTCGTGGCGTAGCCGTCGGGCAGCGCGCGCACGAACTCGTGGATGCCCGCGGCGCGCGCGGCGGCCTCGATCTCCGCCTGCGTCGCGTCGGGCTTGCCGTAGCGGATGTTCTCCTCGATCGACGTGTGGAAGAGGAACGGCGTCTGCCCCACCATCGCGTACTGCGCGGTCCACGAATCAAACGTCAGATCGCGCAGGTCGTGCCCGTCGACCACGATGCGGCCCTGCGTCGGATCGACGAAACGCGCGATCAAGTCGACGAGCGTGCTCTTGCCCGATCCGGACGCGCCGACCAGCGCGAGCGTTTCGCCGCTGCGGATCGAGAGGTTCAGCCCCGAGATCGCGTCGCCGTCGCCGTCGACGTAGGCGAACGACACGTTCTCGAACGTGAGGCCCTTGCCCAGGCCCGCGATCGCGCGCGCTCCCGGGCGCTCGACCACGTCCGCGCGCTCGTCGAGCAAAGTCTGAATGCGCTCCGACGCCCCGACCGATTCCTGGACGAGCGTCACGGCCTTGGTCATGTCCTTGACGCTCGCGTACGCCGCGGCGACGGTCAGGAAGAACGCCGCGAGGTCCTTCTCGCTCGTGAAGATGCCCGCGTTCAGCGTCAGGTATCCGACGATCACGACGAGCCCCGCCATGCCGATGTGGCTGAAGAGCAGCGTCGACGACGTCGAGAGCGCCTGCGCGCGCACCATGCGCATCGTCGAGTGGACGTAGCTCTCGTTGATCTCGCGATAGCGCTCCATCTCGCGCTCCTCGGCGCGGAACGCCTTGACCGTCCGGATGCCCTGGAACATCTGCGAGAGGGCCTGCACCGAGGAGCCCAGCGAGGAGAGCGAGCGCGAGCTCCCGCGACGGACGCGGCGCGAAAGCCGCGCCACCGGGAACGCGATGAACGCCAACCCCAGCGCGACGAAGAGCGTCGGCACGGGCGCGATGAACGCCGCGAAAAGGAGCGACGTCAGCGCCATCAAGGGCTCCTGCACGAGGTCCTTGATCGCCATCGTCAGCGTCTGCAGCGTCGTCGTCACGTCGCTGCTGATGCGGCTCAGGAGGTCGCCGAAGTGCCGGCGGCCGTGGTAGACCATCGACAAACTCATCAGGTGGCGCGCGATGCGCGTGCGCAGATCGACCACCATCCGCAGCGCCACCCAGCGCGCGGTCGTGAGGAACGCGTACTGCGTCACCGATCCCAGGAGCGCGAGCGCGGTCATGACCAGGGCGAGACGTCCGAGCGCCGCGATGCGGTCATCGACCGTCGCGAGATTGCCGAGGAGCCAGGCGTTCAGATCCGCGACACGAGCCTGCGCATACTCCGAGATCGACCCGAACGGCTCGGGCAGCTTCGAGTCGACCACGGGCGCGTCGGGCGTCGCCGACGGAAAGAGGATGTCGATCGCCGGATAGACCAGCAGGACGATCGAGCGCTGGCCGAGCGCCGTCAGCCATCCGAGCACGACGAGCCCCGCGAACGCGACGAGGTGCGGGCGCGCGTGGGGCTTCAGCAGCCGAAAAGTCGTGCGGAGATTGGCAGCCACGAAGCCATCATTCCGGGGTCGAAGTTAGGTGTCAAAAACCGGCCACGCGAGAGCGCGCACAGCACCCGTTTTCCAACTTAAGCGGCGGCAGCGTCGGCCGAAGTGCCGACGCTGTCGCCGCAATCGCGAGTCACATCTGGCCGTTGCGCCTCGCCTGCCCTTCTTCCAGCTCTTCTCACAAAACGAAGCAGGCCACCGCCAAGCGGTGACCTGCGATTCGAACAGACTCGAACGACGGCCGCGCTCAGAGCCCCTTCACATCCGCCTGCTCGACCGCTTCCTTCGCGTACTGCATGAACGCCGTCCGCGC
>CAZQHA010000153.1:0-9612 GCA_964592795.1 uncultured Planctomycetaceae bacterium
GCGCAGGTGCACGTCGACGGTCGCGATCCCTGGGTCGACGACGACGCGCGCGGTGAGCTCGTGAGCGTGCACGCGCTCGAGGAGCGAAGGCAGCTCGCTCGCGAGCTGTGAAGGTCTCATCGAAATGTGGAAGTGCGGCCAAGCCCCGCTTTCGAGCTCGCGATCGCGGAGCCCCGTGATCCCTTCGGATCCTTCGATGCTCCGCGACGCGGGGAGGATCGCGCGCACCACGCCGAGCTCCCACTCCACGACCTCGTTCGCGCCCGCGAGCGCGGCGTGGAGCTGGGCGCGGTCGCCTTCGGTCTCGATGCGCAGCGCGAACAGGCGAACGGCGGTTCGCGAGAGCGCGGCGGCGCACTCGAGCGCGGCGGCGAGCGTCAGGGAGTCGGAGCGGACCACCGTCTCGCGCTCGGGCAGCGGGAAGAGCCGCAGCGTCGCTTCGACGATGACGCACAGCGTCCCGTGCGAGCCGCAGTACAGCCGGTGCAAGTCGTAGCCGGTGACGTTCTTGACGAGCCGCCCGCCGCTCTTCGCGATCGTTCCGTCCGCGAGCAGGACGCGCATCCCGAGCACGTGGTTCCGAACGGGCCCGTGGCGCGTGCGATCGAGCCCGCTCTGACCCGCGGCGAGCACGCCGCCGAGCGTCGCGGACTCCGGATTCGGAACGAGCGGCGTCAGGTGGTTTCCGCCCGCGCGCGCGATCGCGGCCAGCTCCGCCATCGACGTGCCCGCGCGCGCGGTGATCGTCCCGTCGGCGGGCTCGTACGCGACCACGCCCGAGAGCTCCCGCGTCGAGAGCGTCACGTCGACGCGCCCCGGCGGCCGGCACCACTCGAGCTTCGAGCCGAAGCCGATGGGGAGCAGCGCGCGCCGGTCGCGCCCGGCGGCGCGCAGCGCTTCGACGAGCTCGGCTTCGCTCCGCGGTCGAACGAGCACTGCACTCACCGCGCGCGCGTCTCCATGCAGGCTCGCACGGGGACGAGCTTGCCCGGGTTCATCGAATGCGTCGGATCCCACGCGTCGCGAACGCGGCACATCGCGGCGAGGTCCTCGGGCGCGAAGAGCCACTCCATCGCTTGCAGCTTCTCGAGGCCGACGCCGTGCTCGCCCGTGAGCGAGCCGCCGAACTCGATGCACGCCCTCATGATCAGGTCGCCCGCCTCCAAGACTCGTGCGGTCTCGTCCGCGTCGCGCCGGTCGTAGCAGATGTTGGGATGCAGATTGCCGTCTCCGGCGTGGAACACGTTCGCCACCTTGAGCCGCCGCTCTTGGCAGATCTTCGTCGCGAGGCGCACGAGCTCCGCCAACCGCGTCCGCGGCACGACGACGTCGGCCACGTAGAGATCGGGCGCGACGCGACCCATCGCTCCGAACGCGCCCTTGCGTCCGGCCCAGAGCTTCGCGCGCTCGGCGGGATCGCGGCCGCGGCGGACCTCGAGCACGTTGCGCCGCCGGAGGATCGGCAGGATCTCGCGCGTCGTCGCGTCGACCTCGACCTCGCTGCCCTCGACTTCGATCAGGAGCACCGCTTCGGCGTCCGCCGGGTAACCCGCGCGCAGCACGCTGTCCTCGACGGCGCGGATCGTCAGTCGGTCGAGGATCTCGAGCGCCGACGGCTCGAGCCGCGCGGCGATGATGTCGCTGACGCAATCGCACGCCGCGTCGAGCTCCGTGAAGATCGCGAGCAGCGTCTCGACCGCCGCGGGCAGCGGCGTGAGCTTGACCGTGATCTCGGTGGCGATGCCGAACATGCCCTCGCTGCCGACGAAGAGGCCCACGAGGTCGAAGCCGAGTGGATCGACTGCGGGCTGCGCGAGATCGAGCACGCGCCCGTCCGCGGTCACGATCACGAGCCCGAGGACGTGTTGCGTCGTCGCGCCGTGCTTGAAGCAGTGCGGGCCGCCCGAGTTCTCGGCGACGTTGCCGCCGATCGTGCACGCGCGCTGGCTCGACGGGTCGGGCGCGTAGTAGAGGCCGTGCGGCAGCACGGCTTGGCTCAGGTCGTGATTGACGACGCCGGCTTGCACGCGCGCGAATCGATCCGCGGCGTTCACCTCCAGCACGTCGCGCATCCGCGACGTGCCGATCACCGCGCCGCCGCGCACGGGCGTCGCTCCGCCGGACAGCCCCGTTCCCGCGCCGCGCGGAACGACGGGGACCTTCGCTTCGTGAAGGATCGCGAGCGCGCGCGCCGTCTCGCTCGTATCGCGCGGCAGGATCACGACCTCGGGGAGCTCCTTGAAGATCGCGAGGCCGTCCGATTCGTACGGCAGGCGGCGCGCGCGCTCGTGCACCAGTCCCGCCGGCCCGACGACGGCGCGCAGGGCTTCGACGACGCTCGCGTCCATCAGAAGTCGATGCGCTGGAGCTTCGCGCGCGCGAGCCACAGCATCAGGATGGTGAACGCGAGCGACGTGCCGACCGAGAAGAAGGCGTTGTACGGGAGCTCGGACGTCCAGCCGAACCGTTCTTCGTACCAGCGGCTCGGATCCAAGTTGTCGGCGGCGCGTGTGAGCTCGACGTTCGAGAGGAGCGTTTCGAATCGTGCCGTCCGCTGCTCCGCGTTCAGCCAGCTCGCGTCCATCGTCGCGTGCGCTTCGTACATCCAGTCGCCGAACGAGAAGAGAGCCGCGTGGTGCGACTTCTGCACGCCGCCGCTCGTCTCGGTCCAATCGACGAACATCGCGAAGCTGCCGCCGACGTGGCCGCGCCGCAGCACGGGTTTGGAGTCCGCCGCGCCCGAGGCCTCGATGCGGGCCGCGTACGCGTCCGCGGCGGCATTCGTGGTGATGCGCTTCGGCTTGCGCTTCGCTCCGTTCTCGCCCGCGTCCGGCCGTTCCTCGAGCCGCGTCTTGCGCGACAGCTCGATGCGCGCGACCTCGCGCCGGCCGTCGTCCTTGACGACCCAGGCGGCCGGCTCGCGTCCCAAGTCGACGGGGATTCCGCGCTCCCCGGCGACGCCGCCCGCCGGCGAAACGAGCTCGAACGGCGCGGGCGGCTCCGAGACGTGCACGTCCGTGACGGAATCAAGCAGCGAAGTCGAGGGACCCGCCACGGCCTTGCGCAGCATGCGCGTCAGGTAGTCGGCGTCCTTCGTCTTCGGCAGCGTGTAGTGCAGCGTGTCGAGCGCGAAGATCGCCACCTTCACGGCGGTCGGCGGCGAGTCGTCGACGATCGACGGCACGACGATCTCGCCGTCGGGATCGGCCTTCAATTCGGCTTTCAGCTTCTCCGCCAGATGCATCTCCTCGAAGAACTGGCGGATCTGCCACGCGCCGTGCACGCAGCCGCTGCCCATGAACAGGATCACCGACAAGAGGATCGCCGCGACGGTGCTGCGCGTGAACACGCCCACGGCCGTCGAGAACGCGTGGAGGATCGCGAAGAGATAGATGAGCGTGAACACTCCCCACAGGAAGCCCAGGTCGTTGTATCCCGAGACGAGGAGCAGGCCGACGTAGACGCCGCCGACGAGCAGGATCGACAGGATGGCGACGAAGAGCAGCCCGGAGAAGTAACGCGACAGGAGCAGCGTCGTGCGCGACACGGGCTTCGAGAACTGAATGTCCGCGGATCCCTTCTCCATCATCTGGGGCACGAAGAACGCCGTCGCGGAGACGCACACCACCATTCCGAGCGTTCCACAGAGCCCCTCGACGATCAGGCTCTGGTAGGCCTGGATCGCGCGCGCCTGCACGTCGATGCCGCTGGAGGCGGAGTACGACTGCCCGAAGAAGCGAAAGACGTCCTCGTACGGGATCGACTTCCATCCGTAGAGCACGAGCAACTCGTTCTCGCGACAGCCGATCAAGAACGCCGGCGCGACGAACACGATCACGAGCACGAGCAGCGAGCGGAAGATCTTGTTGTCGAGGACTTGATAGAAGGCGTCCTCGAGGAGCGCGCGCGTCGTCGGCGAGGTCATCGCGGCTCCTTCACGAGGTGGATGAACGACTCCTCGAGCGTCAGCCGCCGCTGCGCGATCCCGCGGATGCCGACGCCCGCGCCGCGCAGCCGGTCGATCGCGCGGTCGAGCTCGTCGTCGGAGACCTTGAGCTCGAATCCGCTGCCGGCGAGTCGGAAGTCCGTGCCGATGCCGGCGAGCAACGCTTCGAGACCGTCCGGCACCGCGCGCAGCTCGAAGTGAACGGCTCCCGTGCGGGGCGTGAGGTCGTCGACCGAGCCTTCGCGGAGCACCTTGCCCTTCGTCATGATCATGACGCGGTCGCACACGAGCTCGACCTCCATCAAGAGGTGCGAGTTGATGAACACGGTGACGCCATCGCGCTTCAGGTCCTGCACGATCGCGCGGATCGCGGCGCGTCCCACGGGATCGACGCCGTCGGTGGGCTCGTCGAGGAACACGAGCTCGGGGCCGTGGATCAGGGCTTGCGCGAGGCCGATGCGCTGCTGCATGCCCTTCGAGTACTCGCGCACCTTGCGGTCCGCGCTCTGCCGCATGCCGACGAGATCGAGCAGTCGCGGGATGCGCTGCTCGACTTCCGCTTCCGATGCGCCCGACATCATCCCGAAGAGGCGCACCACCTGGCGGCCGGTGAGATAGCCGGGCAGTCGATGCGCTTCGGGTAGGAAGCCGACGCGGCGCCGCGAGCTCGGATCGCCCGGTGGACGTCCGAAGAGGAGCGCCTCGCCTTCGTGGCCGCGCACGAGCCCGAGCAGGATCTTGATCAGCGTCGTCTTGCCCGCGCCGTTGGGACCGAGCAACCCGAACACCGTTCCTCGACCGACGTCGAGCGACACGCCGTCGAGCGCGCGAAAGCCCTTTCGACGCAACACGCCTTTGCCGTAGGTCTTGCCGAGCCCGCGGACGGACAGAACGGCTTCGCCGGAGTGCGCGCTCATGCTCGGGGCCGTCATCGCTGCGAGCAGGATAGCGCGCGGAAGACGCGCGTTCGCGCGCGGGTCAGCTCGCGAGCACGAGTCTCGCCGCGCCGATCCATCCGGCGTCGGCGCCGAGCGCGGCCGGTCGCAGCGTCACCGAGCCGTGGCGATCGACGTACGAGCGCTCGCGCAGCCCGGCGCGGATGCCCGGCTCGAGCACGTCGAGCGCCGCGCCGAAGCCGCCGCCGATCACGAAGAAGCGCAGATCGAGCAGCGTCACCGCCGCGGCGAGCCCGCGGCCGAGGTCGAGGCCGATGTCGAACAAGAGCTCCCGCTCGGCCCCGTCGCGCTCGCGCGCGTGCTTCGCGAGCGCCACGAGGTTGCCGGGTTTCTCCGGAGGCAGATCGAAATGAGCCGCGCGGCGCTCCGCGGCACGCGCCGACGCGAGCGTCTCGAGGCATCCGCGGGAGCCGCAGCCGCAGCGCGGGCCGCCCGGGTCGACGACGATGTGGCCGATCTCGCCCGCCATCCCCGTGGCTCCGCGGTAGAGCTCGCCGGCGAGGATCAGCCCGCCGCCGATCCCCGTGCCGAGCGTCACGATCAGCGCGTCTTTCTCGCCGCGCGCCGCGCCGAGCCAATGCTCGCCGAGCGCGGCGGCGTTGGCGTCGTTCTCGATCGCGATCGCGCTCGAATCGAGGTTCAAGCGCCGGGCCAGCTCGTCGGCGAGCGCGACGCCGCGCAGTGGAGCGAGGTTCGGCGACTCGAGGATCTGCTTGCGGTCGCGGTCGATCAGGCCCGGGGTTCCGACGCCGAGCGTGCCCGAGACGCCGAGCTCCTGGGCGAGCTTCGCGATGCGATCGAGCACGGCCTCCGCGCCGAGCTCCACGCCGGTCGCGCTCGAGCGGCGTTCCAGGATCTCGCCTCCTGGCGTTACGGCGCCCGCCTTGATCGCGCTGCCGCCGAGATCGATGCCGACGATCCGCGCCGTGGACACGGCGCTAGTCGTCGACCGACGCGTTCTTCACGCGCCGCGTGACGCGACGGTAGGCCTTGATGTAGTTCTTGGCCGTCGCCTGCCACGAGAAGTCCTGCTTCATCGCGCGCAGGACGATCACCTTCCACTCCGCGGCGTCCTTGTAGTGCTTGCGCGCGGCGTCGAGCCCTTCGAGCAGCCCGTCGCCCGAGTACGTGCGGAACATGAAACCCGTGCCGTGCTTCGGATCCTTCTCGACGTTGATCACGGTGTCGTCCAGCCCGCTCGCGGCGTAGATCAAGGGCAGCGCGCCGTAGCGCATGCCGATCGCGCACAGCGCGTTCGACGCGTGGTAGTGCGACGGCATGACGAGCAGGTCCGCGCCGGCGAGCAGCGTGTGCGCCGAGTTGACGTTGTAGCCCTCGATCAAGCGACAGCGGCCCGTGAACGTCGACTCCATCGTCTTGACGCGCTCGACCATCTCGGGCTTGCCCGAGCCCATGATCACGACCTCGACGCTGCTCTCGAGCACCGACGTCATCACCTCGGCCAGGATGTCGAAGCCGCTGTCGGCGTCGAGCCGTCCGATGACCGCGGCGAGGGGAATGCGCGCGCCCGAGTCGAGACCCAGCACGGACTGCAGCGCCGACTTGCACTTGCGCTTGCCGGCGAGCTCCTTGTCCCGGACCGAGAACGTCTGCGGGAGCAGCGAGTCGTTGCTCGGATCCCACGTGCGGTAGTCGATCCCGTTCGTGATGCCGACGAGCTCCTTGTGACGGCGCCGGAACGTGTCCTCGAGCCCGTAGCTGCGGTCGATGTCCTGGATGCGCTCGGCGTGGCTCGGCGAGTTCGTCCCGATGATCGTCGCGAACTCCGCGCCGGCCTTCAGGAAGTTCACCTTGCCGGCCAGCTCGAGCCCGTTGACGTGTTGGAACACGCCGCGCGGCAGTCCGATGTGCGGCAGGATCTCGCGCTCGAAGCTGCCTTGCATCGCGAGATTGTGGATCGCGAAGAAGGTGCCCGCCTTGCTCGCGGGATGATCGGGGTGCTTCGTCGCGTACTCGAACTGGCGAATGACCGGGACGAGCCCCGTCGTCCAGTCGACGCAGTGCAGGATGTCGGGCTCGAATTTGGCGAGCGGAAGGCTCTCGAGCACGGCGCGCGCGAACGCGGCGTAGCGCCGCCAGTTGTCCGGGTACGGTCCTTCCTCGTCGCCGTACGGGTGCCGGCTGCGAAAGAACTGCGGGTGGTCGATCAGGACGACCGGCAAGTCGCCGAGGAGCCCTTGGTGGACGGTCAAGGTCGCCCGCGACTGACCGTCCTTGATGCGCACTTCGCCCAGGACCTTCAATTCGGCCAGAGCCGCAGGGTTGACGTCCGCCGAGTAGGGGAGGAATACCCGGACGTCGCCGCCTTCTTGTCGAAGAGTGCGCGCGAGCGACTCGGAGACTTCCGCCAGGCTCGTGCGACGAACCAGGGATTGGAGCTCCGGGGTTATGAATGCGATTTTCAACGCCGTGCGGCGCCCGCCTGGAGCGTTCGCTCGTCGCGCTCGGAACACGGCTGCGTTGCCGGTTGTCGATCGCATGCCGAGTGGCGCTCGGGGCTAGCTTCCCAGGGGCTCGGGGACGGAACGGACGTGGTCAGACCAGCCGTGATTCCGAGCCCGGAGCTGTCGAGGCGGGGACCAACCTAAAAAAGTCGCCGCAGGATCCCCACGCGGCGCTCGCAACATCCTTCTAAGTCTATGTCGAGTTGAGACTTAAAAACTCGACTTCGTGATCTTCCGAGCTACCGATGGCGTGGAGTCCACCCCCACGGAGGCCGGATTCACGCGGGCCGGGGGTCCGCTAGAATCCCCGCCCTCCACGAGTCCGGCTGCTGCATGAACACGAGCCCGAACAAGCTGATCGATCTATCGTTGACCGCGTTCTCCGACCGCCTCGCGGAGCGAACCGCGACGCCCGGCGGCGGGAGCGTCGCCGCGCACCTCGCCTCGATGGGGGCGGCGCTCACGGCGATGGCGTTCCGATTCACGTCCGGTCCCAAGTTCGCCGCGGTCGAGGCGGCGATGGCGTCCCGGGTCGAGGAGCTCGAGCGGCTCCGGCGGCAAGCCGGCGCGCTCGTCGATCGAGACACGGCCGCCTACGACGCCGTCGGCGCGGCGAGGAAGCTGCCGAAGGAGTCGGACGCCCAAAAGGCCGCGCGCGATCAGGCGGTCCAAGCCGCGCTCCAGGTCGCGCTCGAAGTGCCGTTCGAGACTCTCGAAACCGCGCTCGCCGCGTTGCGGCTGTGCGCTTCGGGCGCGCCCGACGTCAACCCGAACCTCGCCAGCGACTGCGCGACCGGCGCGCTGTGCCTGGCGAGCGCGTGCGAGAGCGCACTGATGAACGTGAAGATCAACGCGAGCTCGATCCAGGACAAGGCCTACGCGGAATCGCGCGTCGCGCGGGCCGACGAGCTCTGGCGGGAGGCTCAGCGCTCGCTCGAAAACGTCCGCGCCGCCGCGCGGCAGAAGCTCGGCTGAGGAGACCTCGATGCACCGGATCGTCCTGTTGCGGCACGGCGAGAGCCAATGGAACCGCGAGAACCGCTTCACGGGCTGGCGCGACGTGCCGCTGTCCGAGAAGGGCGTCGCCGAGGCCGAGGAGGCGGGCCGGCGGCTCGTCGAGGAGGGCTTCGAGTTCGACGTCGCGTACACGAGCGTGCTGAAGCGCGCGATCAAGACCTTGTGGATCGTGCTCGAGCAGATGGACCTCATGTGGATCCCGGTGATCCGCGACTGGCGGCTCAACGAGCGCCATTACGGCGGGCTCACCGGCCTCGACAAGGCCGAGACCGCGGCGCGCCACGGCGAGGAGCAGGTGCTCGTGTGGCGCCGCAGCTACGACATCCGCCCGCCGGCCTACAAGCCCGGCGATCCGGAGAACCCGTCGAACGACCGGCGGTACGCGCGCCTGACGGACAAGGAGCGACCGCTCGCCGAATCGCTGGCGGACACCGTCGCGCGCGTCGTGCCGTTCTGGGAGAAGGACGTCGCGCCGCGCGTGCGCGCGGGCGAGCGCGTGATCGTCGCGGCGCACGGAAACAGCTTGCGCGCCCTCGTGAAGCACCTCGACGGCAATCCCGACGACAAGATCGTGTCGCTCAACATCCCGACCGGGATCCCGCTCGTGTACGAGCTCGATCGCGGACTGAAGCCGATGCAGAGCCGCTACCTGGCGAGCGCCGACGAGATCGCCGCGGCGCAGCACGCCGTCGCGGCGCAAGGCAAGGCGAAGCGCGCGTGATCGAGGACGTCGTCGCGGGAGCCGTCGAATGGGCGCTCGTCGCGCCTCGCAGGAGCCCTCAGCGCTGGATCCTGCTCACCGCGATCGTCGTCGCGGCGTGCATCGCGTTCATCGTGTTCGGCGGGTGACGAACTCGCGAGCCAGGGCGGCGATCAGTCGCGCTCGTCGAGCCACGCCATCTGGATGGCTTCGAGGATCTGCTCGTTGCTGCGCTTGGGATCGCCCGCGAACCCGTCGAGCTCCGTCACCCAGCGGTGCAGGTCCGTGAACCGCACGCTCAGCGGATCGACGTCGGGGAACTTGTCGGAGAGCGCGATCGCGATCTCGCGCACGTCCGTCCAGACGATCTTGGGCGCGGCCATCGAGCCTAGACGTCCTCCAGCGACTTGCCCATCAGCGCCTTCTGCGCGACGTTGTTCATGAGCAGCGACGCGAGCGGCAGGGTCGCGCGCTCGAGCTCGTCGCGCGTCTTCTGCAAGGCCGCCGCGTCGTCGGTCCGAGCGGCCG
>CAZQHA010000154.1:0-9599 GCA_964592795.1 uncultured Planctomycetaceae bacterium
GGCGCGGCACATGCCGCGCACCTTCGTCACGTTCCTCGCGGGCGCCGCCGCGCTCTCGGGCTTGCCGCTCCTCTCGGGATACTTCTCGAAGGACGAGATCCTCGCGCACACGTTCGCGCACGGGGGCGTCTACGCGGTCCTTTGGATCGTCGGCCTGCTGACCGCGGCGATGACCGCGTTCTACACGTGGCGCATGGTCGCGCTGACCTTCGCGGGCAAGGAACGCTTCGATCCGCACGAGGTGCACCCGCACGAGTCGCCGGCCGTGATGACCGTGCCGCTCGTGATCCTCGCGGTGCTCTCGGTTTTCGGCGGCATCCTCGGCCTGCCGGTCGTGTTCCACGTCCCCCACCTGCTCGGCGAGTGGCTCGAGCCCGTGACCGCGCCCGCGCATGCTCTGCTCGCGCGTCACGGCCCGATCGCGACGCTCTCGCACGGCACGGAGATCGGGCTCCTCGTCCTCGGCGCGATCGTCGCCGTCGTCTTCGCGATCGGCGGCTGGCAGCGCTACCGCGAGGGCACCGCGGCGGACGAGGCGCTCGCCGAGAAGCAGCCCGCGCTCGCGAGCTTCCTCCAGGGCGCGTGGGGCATCGACCAGGCGTACCAGCGTCTCGTCGTGCAGCCGATGAAGCTGGTCGCGTTCGCGCTCGCGGTCGTGATCGACCAGTTCGCGATCGACGGTCTGGTCAACTGCGCCGCCAGCCTCGCGGTCGGCGCGAGCCAGCGCGTGCGCCGCATGGCGAGCGGCAGCATCACGAGCTACAGCCTGTGGATGGGCGCCGCGACGGCGCTCCTCGTCATCGTCGTCCTGTGGCAGATCGGTGGATGAGATGACCGCGCTGACCCTCCTCGTCTTCCTGCCGCTCTTCGGCGCCGTGCTCGTCGGCTTCACGCCGCGGAACGCGGTCGGCATCCAACGCACGATCACGCTCCTCGTCTCGCTCGTCGTGTGCGGGCTCGGGCTCGCGGTGTGCATCGATTTCGACGGGGCGAGCGCGGCGCTGCAGCACGTCGTGGATGCGGCCTGGTTCGAGCTCCCGGGCGGAAGGGGCTCGATCCCGATCCACTTCAAGCTCGGCCTCGACGGGCTCTCCGTGCTGATGGTCGGGCTGACGGCGGTGCTCGGCCCGATCGTCGTGCTCTCGACGTACGGCCACATCCACGAGCGCGTGAAGGAGTTCATGGTCTGGCTCCTCGTGATGCAGACCGGGATGCTGGGCGTCTTCCTCGCGCAGGATCTCGTCCTGTTCTACGTGTTCTGGGAAGTGAGCCTGGTGCCGCTGTACTTCATCCTCGGCATCTGGGGCGGCGAGCGGCGCCTCTACGCGACGATCAAGTTCTTCCTCTACACCGTCGCCGGAAGCCTCGTGATGATGATCGCCGTCATCGCGCTGATCTACCGGCTCGAGACGGCCGACGTCGCGAGCTTGTGCACGAACGCGTCGCGCCTGCCGCTCGCGGATCAAGCCTGGTACTTCGCCGCGTTCGCGCTGGCGTTCATGATCAAGGTGCCGGTGATCCCGTTCCACACGTGGCTCGCCGACGCGCACACGGAAGCGCCGACGGCGGGCTCGGTGATCCTGGCCGGCGTGCTCCTGAAGATGGGCACGTACGGGCTCTTGCGCTTCTGCATCGTGATGCTGCCGGCCGCGGCGGTCGCGTACGCGCCGTGGATGATGGCGCTGGGCGCGATCGGCATCGTGTACGGCGCGTTGCTCGCGCTCGCTCAGTCCGACGTGAAGCGGCTGGTCGCGTGCTCGTCGGTCAGCCACCTCGGCTACGTCGTGCTCGGGCTCTTCGCGCTGACGCACGCGGGCGTCGCCGGCGGCGTGCTCCAGATGGTGAACCACGGCCTCTCGACGGGACTCCTCTTCCTCTTGGTCGGCATGATCTACGAGCGGGCGCACACGCGCGCGCTCGACCGGTTCGGCGGCATCGCGCTCGTGATGCCGGTCTTCGCGCTCTTCCTGGCGATCGCCGTGCTCTCGAGCGTCGGCTTGCCGGGACTCAACGGCTTCGTCGGCGAGTACTTGATCCTGCTCGGCTCGTTCCAGAGCGCGCCGCTCCTCGCCGCGGTCGGCGTCTCCGGCGTCATCTTCGGCGCGATCTACCTCCTGATGGCGATGCGGAGGATGCTGTTCGGTCCGATCACGAACTCGCACAACCGCGCGCTGTCGGACCTCAACGCGCGCGAAGTCGGGCTGATGCTGCCCGTCGTCGTCCTGATCGTGTGGATCGGCGTCTCGCCGAACACGTTCATGCGGCTCACGCACGGCTCGATCGACGCGCTGGTCGAGCGCGTGGAGCGCGCGCGCGTTCTGGTCGCGAGCGAGAGCGCGCCGCGTGACGTGCTCGCCATCGAATCGTCCTCGCACACCGCGGAAGCCGCACGGCAATGACCCCTGACTTCTTCGACCGACTGTTCGACGACGCCGCGCAGCTGGCGATCGCGCCGCTGCTCGCGCTCGCGAGCGGCATCGCGCTGCTGCTCGCGGTCGACATCCTCCCGCGCCTCAAGGGACTCCGGCCGATCGTGTTCCTCGCCTCGATCGCCGCCGCATACGTCTTCGAGACGCGCATCCTCTCCAGCGCGCCGACGCGCGTGTTCGCCGACAGCCTCGCCAGCGGTCCGACGACCGCCGCCTGGGGCATGCTGTTCCTCGCGAGCGCGCTGATCGCGTGGGCGTTCAGCCAGCGCTACTACCGCCACGAGCGCGAGTTCCTCGTCGAGCACGACGTGCTCATCCTGAGCTCCGTCGCCGGGATGATGCTGATGGCCGGCGCGCAGGACTTGCTCGTGTTCTTCGTCGGGCTCGAGCTTCTGTCCGTGCCGCTGTACACGCTGGCGAGCTTCCAGCGCGCGCGGTCCCACTCGGTCGAGGCCGGCATCAAGTACTTCGTGCTCGGTGCGTTCGCCGCGGCGCTGTTCCTGTACGGCGCGGCGCTCCTCTACTACGGCACGGGTTCGATCTCGCTCGTCACGCTGCGACAAGTCGGCGCGATCGGTCCGCTGGCGCTCGCGGGCGTCGCGCTGATCGCCGCCAGCCTCTTCTTCAAGGTGAGCGTGTTCCCGTTCCACCTGTGGGTCCCCGACGTCTACCAGGGCAGCCCGGCGCCGGTGACGACGCTGATGGCGACCGGCACGAAGGCCGCGGGCTTCGCGTTCTTGCTCAACGCGTCGTTCCTGCTGCCGAGCTCCGCGGCTCCGATCGTGGCCGCGATCGCGATCGCGACGATCGCGGCGGGAAACCTCGGCGCGCTCGTGCAGACTGATCTCAAGCGCATGCTCGCCTACTCGGGCGTCGCGCACGCGGGGATCCTGTTGCTCGCGGTCGCCGGAGGGCTCGCCGGCGATCCGCAGTCGGACGGCGCACTCCACGCCTCCTTGTTCTACATGGCCGCGTACGTGTTCACCGCGGGCGGCGCCTTCGGCGCGATCGCGTGGCTCGAGGGGGAGACGAAGGGCCCCGTGACCCTCGAGTCCATCCGCGGACTTTGGCGCCGGCGCCCGGGTCTCGCGGCCGCGCTCGCGATCTTCATGCTGTCGCTCGGTGGGATTCCGGCGACGGGCGGATTCCTCGGGAAGTACCTCGTCTTCGCTGTCGCGGTGCGAGCCGACATGATCGCGGTCGCGATCATCGGCGTGTTGCTCTCGGTCGTCGCGCTGGGCTACTACCTGCGCGTCGTCGTCGCGATGTACATGCAGCCGGAGGTCGAGAGCGTGCAATCGGCGCGCGAGGATCGCGTGTCGTCCGCGGTCGCGGCGGGACTGTGCGCGGCGATGGTGGTGGTGCTGGGAATCCTGCCGGGTTGGTTCCTCGACCGGCTCGGCGGCTGATTCCGGCCGGCACGGACTGGGTCCCCGTGTGGCGGGACGCTGCCCACCGGGTGGCCGCGATCGTGATTCGATGACGCCGCACGAACGTGTCGTGAACGATCGTGCCGCTCGCGTGCGTCCACCGTCCGCACTCTTCCTCGATCCGCGGACCCGCCTTCTGCCTGCGACCCCGCACCGGTGAGGGCGCGCGCGGAAAGCGCGCGAGGCTGAACCGGATCGCTCCAGCCCAGCCTCGCATCAATCGCTACGTGATCCGTGTCAAATCAGGAGCTTGACACGTCCACCCATGTCACGGCGCCCAGTTCACCGTCAGCGCGTTCGACGTGTTGAGCGTCGCCGGCGTGCAGAACGCGACCGAGTTGCGGTACGCGGCCTGGTAGTGAAGGGTCTGCGCCGAGGCCGAGAGGCCGGCGACGCCCGCGACACCGTTGAGGGTGTTCGTGCCACCCATCGTGGTGATACGGCCGAGGCGGACGATCGTGCCGCCGACGCACTCGAGACCGTCGTAGAACGGCGAGATGTTGCCGTTGCCGAGGCTCGCGGTGCCTTGGAAGAAGATCGTGTAGCTGCCGGCCATCATGTTCTCGCACTTCAGGCCCAGGTCGTTCGCCGTGACGCTGACGCTCGGGTTCGGGCCGCCACCCGCGTTGACCGCGGTGAGCAGCGCGCCGAAGGGTGCGCCCGGCTTCGAGTTCTTGCAGCCGCGGCCCGGATCGCCGTTCGTGCACGGGCACTGCGTGCCGGTGCCGTCACCCAAGCAGAACGCGCTGATCGGGGAGCTCTCGTCCACGCCGCTCAGGGTCCAACCCGTGAACGAGCCGACGTCACCCGCGGCCCAGTCGCGCGCCTCGAGAGTCCAAACGCCGGCGGAGCCGGAGATGCTCGCGAGGTTCGTGTTGGCGATCAGGCCGACGTTCGTCCAGGCGCCCGTGCCGCTGCCGCCGAAGTTCTGGATGTACGATCCGGGAGCCGGATTGCCCGCCGCAGGCAGCGCCGGCGCGGCCGCCGCCACGAACGTGTACGTGCCGCCCAAGAAGTCGCTCGCGTTGCCGAAGCTCGTCGAGCTCGTCAGACCGGGGCGCGAGAAGATGTTGTGGCGTTGACCACCGGGGGCCACCAGGACGAAGTTGACGTCACCGACCCACGTGTGGGTAAGGCCCGTGATCGTGACCGACGTGATCGAGGTCACGTTGCGACCGACGTTGACGGTGCTCGAGGTCGACGGCGTTCCCAGCGCGACGTTCCACGTCCCGCCGCCGTCGGAGACCGCGCCGCCGCCGCCGGAGACCGAGAAGTTGTTCGCCGCGGCGGGGACGGCCAAGACGAGGCCGACCGCGAGCGGGGCGAAGGATGTCTTCAATGTATTGGTGAATTTCATGGATCCTGTTCCTGATGGGTCATTCAGAGGGGGGAACCTGCGCCCGCCATCGGGGCGACGGCGCGACGCATCGCGAGCCACGCGTGGCAAAAGTCCGATGCGCGTTCCTAATAATCATCTGACCCCCCGGAGAGCGCAAGGTGTCACGAGGCGATGTTCCCCGAAAAAGCGCGAAATCTCGGTGTGAAGTCGGGTGGCGAACACGGCAGCGCTCGAGGCGAGTGCACCGGCGACGGAACACGCCTCCCCGATTCCGGAGCCCCTGCTGCGGGTTCTCCCCCCTTGCAGGGAAGTGCGTCGATCGCGCTCGCCGGACGCCGGTCGATCCGACCACCCGTGGCCTTCGCTCACGGACTCGACGCCGAGCTCGATCGCCGAGGACCTCAGTCGGAGGGCTCGCGGTCGAACTCGACCGCCCAGCCGATCGTGCGATCGGTCATTCGCTGGGCACGCACCAAGCGTCCCGTTCGTCGCTCCGTGCGGCCGCCGTCCTCGAATTCGATCACCACGCGGAGCGCATCGCCGGTGAGGAACAAGACCCCCGACGGCGAGACGTTCTGCGCCTCTCCCGCGAGCCCTCGCGTCTCGATCGTCACCTGGACGGGAGCTCGACTTTCGCGCCGGTCGGATCGGCGGCGCTCGCCGGATTCGGTGCGTTTCATGGCTTGGGGGGCTCGACCCGCCGCGCGCACGGTCCGTGCGCGTGCGGAGGTGCGGCCCGACGTCCTCTTCGGTCGCCGCCCCTCGCACGCTTGACGGTGGGATGCCATCGATCGCGCGGAGGGCACGTATAGAATCGTCCGCCCCATGAACGGCGCACCCCGGCCGATCCGACTCGCCGTCGCCACGCTGTGCGCGGCCCTGCTGGTCGCCGTGACGTCGAATTGCAGCCCTTCGACCCCGAAGGCTCGGCCCGTCGCGCGCGTCCTCGTGGTCGGCGTGGACGGTCTCGAATGGAAGGTCCTAGGGCGCCTGTTCGCGGCGGGGAAGTGCCCGAACCTCGCCGGGCTGATGCAGCGCGGCTCGTTCGGCCGCCTGCTCACCCTGCAGCCGACGCTGTCGCCGATCCTGTGGACGACCATCGCGACGTCGAAGATGCCGCAGGAGCACGAGATCCTCGGCTTCACCGACGCGGACTTGCGACAGTTCACGTCCGCGCAACGCCGCGGCCGCGCCGTGTGGAACGTCGCAGATCAGTTCGGGCTCTCGTCGAACGTCTTCGGTTGGTGGATCACGTGGCCCGTCGAGTCGATCCGCGGCGTGATGGTCAGCGGCTCGTCTTCGTCCGCGCTGGTGGACGCGAACTGGAAGCCGACGCTGTTGCCCGGTGCACCTGATCAGGTTCACCCCCCCGAGCTCGAATCCGAGGTGATGTCGATCGCGGAGCGCGCCGGATCCCTGTCCGAGGTGCAACGGCTCGCGCGCGAGAAGGTGTTCGGCGTGATCCCCGACGACGTGCTCGGACCGGTCGAGAAGAAGCTGATCCGCGAGTCGCTGTGGTCGATCCAGTCGGACGCCACGTACCACGCCATCGCGAAGTCGTTGATCCGCTCCCATCCCGCGGACATGAACCTCGTGTACCTCGGCGGACCCGACGTCGCCGGTCACCGCTTCTGGCGCTACTACGATCCCAAGCCGTTCCGCTGGCCCGGCGATCCCGCAGTCGAAGCAGAGTGGAGGCAGTCGACGCCGAACAGCCCGCCGCTCGCGGAGCTCCTCGCGAAGCCCGAGGGCGATCGAAAGCTGGCCGAGGTGATCCCGCGCTACTACGAATGGGTCGACGAGCTCATCGGCGAGCTGATGGAAGCCGCCGGCAAGGACGCGACGGTGATCGTGCTCTCCGATCACGGCATGCACGCGTCGTCGACGGACAAGCCGAATCCGAAGTGGCTCACCGGCCACCATCAAGACGGGATCCCGGGCGTGATCATCGCCGCCGGACCCGGCATCGCGCGCACCGGGGCCTGGGACGCGTACGCGCAGCGCGGAGAGCTCGCGACGCACGGCAGCGTGCTGAACGTGATGCCGACCTTGCTGGCGCTCCTCGGCGTGCCGCCCGCGCGCGGAGCGAAGAATCCGGCGCAGCTTTCGTTGCTCGAAGGACGAGCGCTCGCGAACGCCGCGCTTCCGCCGGTCGACGATTACGACGCGGGCTTCCGCGCGCCAGCCCAGGTCGCGGTTCCGGCGCAGATGAACGAGGACTTCATCAAGAAGTTCAAGGACCTCGGTTACCTGGGGCTCGACGACGCCTCGACGGAGACGCCGGAAGTCGTCGACCCGAAGGGCGCCGCGCCGGACACGCGATCGCCGGTGCGCGACGACCCGCCGCCGCGCTGATCCCGCTCACTTGCCGCCGTCGCCGCCCGCGTAACCCAGATCCTGGAGCGCCTTCATGCGCTCCGCCGTCGGCGCCTCGCCCGTGCGCTCGCAGCGCGCTTGTCCCGCGCGCCAGCGCTCGATCGCAGTTTTCAGCTCGGCGACGACGTCGGCGTGCTGCTGCGAGACGTCGACGAGCTCGCGCGGATCGGCCTCCACGTCGAACAACGCGAGCTCGGGGATCGGGTACGGACCGACCGGGATCTCCGTCGGTTCGATGCGCTCGGGGTTCCACACGAGGCGCCACCGGCCGGTGCGCGCGGTGAAGATGCGGTCGCGCCACGAGCTGAACGCGGGCTTCGGCGCGGGTGCGGCTCGGCCGCCCTGCCGCAGCAGCGCGCTGAGCGATCGTCCGTGCACGGGACCTTCGCACGGATGTCCGAGCTCCTCGAGGATCGTGGGCATCAAGTCTTCCAACTCGACGAGGTCGTCCACCTTCCGCTCGGCTGCGATCGACCGCGGATGGCGCACGAAGAGCGGCACGTGGAGGACGGAGTCGTACACCGACTTCGAATGCCCCCAGTACCGATTGCGCTGGTGGAGCTCCTCGCCGTGGTCGGCCGTGAACACGAACAACGAGTCGGCGAGCAGGTCGACCGGCTGGCGCGGGTCCTGGCCGGCGCAGAAGCGCGCGAAGCGGCTGACGACGTGGTCGATGCGCGCGATCTCTCCGTCGTAGAGAGCGATCACGTGCTCGATGTCCGCCGCGGCGAGATCGCGGCCCGCGGTGTACGCCGCGTCGACGAACGCGCGCGAGCCGTCCGCCGATCCCGCGTACGCGGGATCCGTGAACCGGCGCGCGAAGTCCACGCCGTCGATCGGCCGCGGGTCGTACGGCAAGTGCGGCCCCATCAGGTGGAGCCACACGAAGAGCGGCGGTCCGTTCGCGAGGTCCTGCGCGCCGATCCACGTCATCGCGGCTTCCGTCGCGCGGAGCTCGCGATCGTCGGACGCGTCCCAGAAGAACGCGTCGAATCCTTGCTCGATGCCGGAACGCGGCACGAGCAGCTTGTTCGTCGTGAACGCCGCCGATCGGTAGCCGGCCGCGCGCAGGCGCTCCGCGAGGGTGAGCGCCTCCGCGGGCAGCGTCGCCTCGTTCGCGAGCGTGCAGTTCTCGCGCGGTGTGCGGCCGGTGAACAGCGTCGAGATCGACGGGAACGTCTCGCCGCGCGGCGCGAACGCGCGCTCGAAGAGCACGCCCTGCCGCGCGAGCTCGTCGATCGTGAACCCGCCCGCCGATCCGCGGGACGCCGCGCCCGCGGCATTCGTCGTGTCGCGCGCGTACCCATAGGACGAGAGATGATCCGCGCGCAGCGTGTCGATCGTCACGAGGATCAAGTGCCGCGGCCGATCGATCCTCGCGCCGTGATCGCTGCAAGAAGCGAGGAGCGCCACGATCGCGATCCAATGCACGTGACGGCGGGGCATGCGGCGCATCCTACCGGTCGGACCGAGCGCCCAGGGACCACAGCGTGTACCCGCCGCCGCGCGCGAGCACGGTCGCTCCCGCCCCCGTCAAGACGGTGCCGACCTCGGGCGTGAAGTCGGCGACGAGGAAGAGGAGCGGACGATCCGAGAGCGTCGCGCGGATCTCCGCGAGCCCGCTCCTGCGAGCGTCCATCGACGGCGCGGCCCACAGCGCGCGCGTGCACACCATGCGCTTGCCGAGATCGGGCTGCCCGTCGTTGTGGATCTGCGGCGCGTCCGCGAAGAGCGCGCGGTGCAGCGCCGGCGCGAGCGGATTGCCCTGAACCAGCCCCGTGTCGCCTTCTCCAGGCGGCCGGAAGAGCGGCAAAACGATGGCGGCGCGCGAGTCCGCCCGCGCTTCCGCGTCGAGCACGTCGGGCGGGATCGGCGGGCGCACGACCTGCGGATCGGGTGCGAGTCGGCCGCGCTCGACGTGGAGCGGAAGCGCGCCTGCGCGGTTCCCCCAACCCGTGTACGCGCGCACGACGAGGACGGTCGTCGGGACGCACGCGATCGCGAGCGCGATCGTCGCGAAGCGTG
>CAZQHA010000155.1:0-9595 GCA_964592795.1 uncultured Planctomycetaceae bacterium
TCCCGCCGTCGACCTGCAGGAACTTGGCGTGCATCCAGTAGGTCGCGAACGGCTTGCCGGTGAAGCCTTCGCTCTGCGCGATCTCGCACTCGTGGTGCGGGAAGATGTTGTCCTCGCCGCCGGTGTGGATGTCGATCTGGTCGCCGAGGTGCTTGCGCGCCATCGCCGAGCACTCGATGTGCCAACCCGGGAAGCCGTCGGGCCCGAAGCGGCTCGACCACTTCATCAGGTGGTGGGGATCGCTCTTCCAGAGCGCGAAGTCGGCCGGATGGCGCTTCTCCTCGCGCACTTCGATGCGCGCGCCGGCGTCGAGGTCCTCGACCTTGTTGCCCGAGAGCTGCCCGTAGCGCGGGAAGCGCGACACCTCGAAGTACACGTTGCCGTCCGTCTGGTACGCGAGACCCTTCTCGATGAGCCCGTCGATGATCGCGAGCATCTCGGGGATGTGCTCGCTCGCGCGCGGGTACACGAACGCCGGCAGGCAGCCGAACGTCTTCAGGTCTTGCATGAAGATCGCCGTGTAGCCGCGGCTGATCTCGAGCGGATCGCGCTTCTCGCGCCGCGCCTGCTTCTCGATCTTGTCCTCGCCGTCGTCGGCGTCGTCGGTCAGGTGCCCGACGTCGGTGATGTTCATCACCTGACGGACCTTGTAGCCGCGGTACTCGAGCCAGCGGCGCAAGGTGTCCGCGAAGAGGTACGAGCGAAAGTTGCCGATGTGCGCGCGCCCGTAGACGGTCGGGCCGCAGTTGTACATGCGCACGACCCCGGGCTCGAGCGAGCGGAAGGGCTCCTTGCGCTTCGTCAGGGAGTTGTAGACCTGGAACATGGCGGGGGGCCGAGAGGGTATCCTGCCGGGCGCACCGATTCCCCCCTTCCTTCCATAAGGAGGAAGCCATGCTCGTTTCGTTCATCGCGGTTCTCGCGCTCGCCGCCGGCACCGATTCCCACGAGGCGCCGGCGCGCTGCGTTCGCTACTTCGCGCTCGAGGAGATCAAGCCCGAGGCGTTCCGGAAGGTGCTCCCCGAGCTCGGCACACCGGACGAGCCCGCGCGACTCGTGACCGGGCCGTCGACCGCGACCTGCCGACCCAAGCTCAGCTTCATCGCGATCGAGGTCTCCGACGCGCTGAGCGGCAAGGACGTCGCGCGATCCTTGAAGAAGGGATGCAAGACCGCCGAGGAGCTGGCGTGGACGACGTTTCGCGGCGTCGATCGGCCGCTGCCCAGCATCATGGGCGTCTCCTCGCAGGACTGCGTCATCGGCATGGCGAGCGACATGCGCTGGTTCCAGACCAAGGGGGACGCGAAGCACTTCTACTACGTCCCCGGCAAGCTCGATGCCGCGTCGATCGCGAAGCAGTTCCACAACTTGTTCGAGCCCTTCAACGCCGGCGACATCGGAGCGCTCGCCACCGAGACGTTGACCATCGAGCTCCCGGCCGACGCGGACGCGAACGCCGTGAAGCGGGCGGCGAAGGCGATCGCGAAGCTCGACGGGGTGCGCAAGGCCGAGATCGTGGCCGGCTCGATCCAGATCGAGGCGCAGCTCGACGGCGTGCGCGCGAGCGGGACGTCCACCGACGAGTCGATATCGACGCCACGCTTCCACTCGAAGCCGATCCACGACGTGCTCGCCAAGGAGAAGCTCGCGGCCCTCGCGAAGTGATCCGGCGCTGTCGTTTCCGGCGCGCGCTTCATCTACACTGAAGTACTTCGTGATCGTCCCCCTTCACCCCGTCGCACGTGCCGCCCGCGCCTCGATTCCGACTCGACCGTGAACTCGGTTCCGGCACCACGGGACGCGTCTGGCACGGCGTCCTGACCGAAGGGTTCGGCCCCTACCCCGCCGGCCAGTCGGTCGCGGTGAAGTACATGCACGCGGCGCTGGAGTCCGATCCGCACGCGCGCGCGGCGTTCCAGGGCGAGGCGGACGCCGGTCAGGCCGTCATGCATCCCGCCGTCGTGCGCGTGCTCCACAGCGGCCGCGACGAGCGGGGCCGCTTCCTCGTGATGACGTTCGTGCCCGGGCGCAACCTGCGCGAGGTCGAGCGCGAGTCCGGACTCCTGCCCGAGCCGATCGTGCGATCGATCGGGCGGCAGATCGCCGCAGGCATCGCGGCGCTGCACGCCGCCGGCTACGTGCACGGCGACGTCAAGCCCGAGAACATCCGGCTCGACGCGGAGGGCAACGCCGTGCTCCTCGACCTGGGGTTCGCGCGGCGCGCTCCGGACGCGCACGGGCTCTTCGAAGGCGACGCGCGCGCGCGCGCGGCCAAGGTCCAGCGCGGAAGCCTCTCGTACCTCGCGCCGGAGCAGGCGCTGGGCGAACCGGCGGCGCGCGCGAGCGACGTGTTCGCGCTCGGCGTCGTGATGTACGAGATGGCGACCGGGCTCCATCCCTTCGCCGACTTCGCGAGCGCCCCATCGGACCGCAAGCTCGCGTCGCACCACGGGCTCGCGCGCTCGCACCCGTTGCTCGAGGGCGCGAGCTCGACGAGCCACATCTCCCGCGCCGCGCTCGAGAAGCCGGACGCCGACAAGTTGCTCGCGGCGATCGCGACCGCGCGGTACACGCCGCCGTCGCGCTTCGTGCCGCAGCTCTCGCCGTTCCTCGATCGACTCCTCCAAGACGTCTTGCACCGCGATCCGTCGCGCCGGCCGGACGCGGAGGAGCTGCGCGATCGGCTGTGGTCGCAGGAGAGCGGCGCGTGGTGGCGCGCCGAGCTCGAGTTCGAAGCCGGCGCGCGCCGCGGCGGCATCGGTGAGCCCGACGCGCAGCACCTGACTCCGCTGGTCGGCCGCGAGCGCGAGTTCGACGCGCTGATGGCGGCGTACGAAGCGGACGTGCGCTCTCCCGCGCTCGATGCGACGCTCGGTGGCGGAGCGGTGTGGATCAGCGGCGCTCCCGGGAGCGGCAAGTCGCGCCTCGTGAACGAGTTCGCCGCGCGCGCGCGGCGGCGCGAGAACCCGCCGCTCTACCTTTATGGTCGCTGCCGCGAGCTCGAGGAAGACCGGCCGTGCCAGCCCGTGTTGAGACTGCTCGAACGCTGGCTGCGGCTGCCGACGGGCACGGGGTTGAAGGAGCGCGAACGCGCGCTGCTCGCGAAGCTCGTCCCGCCGCGCGTCGCGATCACGCTCGAGCAAGCGCTCGATCCGGGCTTCGAGGGCACCTCGCCGCTCGCGCTGCCGGTCGCGCTGTCGAGCTGGCTGGCGCTGCTCGGCCACCAGATCCCGCTGATCATCTTCCTCGACGACCTGAACTTCGCCGACGAAGGCACGCTCGCCGTGCTCGCGCTCGTCGCGGAGAAGCTGCGCGGCTCGGGCATGCTGCTCCTCCTCGGGCTGCGCGACGGAGTGCCGGTGCGGCGCGCGGACGCGCTGAAGGTGCTCCGGGAGCGCCTCGCCGCGTACGTGCGCCCGCGCGAGGTGACGCTCGCGCCGCTCGACGAGGAAGCGGTGCGCGCGCTCGTCGTGCAGCTCTTCCACCATTCGGCGCCGCGCCTGCGCCTCGCGAGCGTCCTGTGGCAGCGCAGCCGCGGCAACGCGGGTTTGATCTCGGAGATCCTGCGCAACCTGATCGCGCGCGGCGGCGCGCGACCGAGCGACGAAGGCGTCGGTCTCGTGCTCGAGATCTCGCCCGATGACTTGCCGCTTCCGGGCTCGCTGCAGAAGGCGATCGGCGCGTCGTACAAGCAGCTGCCGCCCACCGATCGCAGCTGGCTGCGGCGCTTGGCGGTCGTCGGCGGTCGCATCGAGACCGAGTTCTTGCTCAAGGCGTTCCCCGACGCGAAGCGCGCGGACGTCGACGCGATGCTCCTGCGGCTCGTGCGCTCGGGTTGGCTCGTGCCGACCGGCGCGCGCTACCGCTTCACGCGGCCGGCGCTGCGCGAAGCGGTGTACCGCAGCCTGTCGCGCGATCAACGGGAGCCGCTGCACGCGGCGGCGGCGGCCGCGCTGCGACCGGCCGAGGGCGAGCACAGCTCCCTCGAGGAGTCGTTCCAGCTCGCGTTCCACCTGCGCGCGGCGCGCGAGCACGACGCGCTCGTGCACGTGCTCCCCGACCTGCTCGCGCGGCTCTTGCGCGGCGGACAGTCGCAGCGCGTGCACGCTCTCTCCCTGTGGGGCCTCGAAGCGATCGACGCGCTGCCGAAGTCGCAGGAGCTCGACCGGCTGCGCGTCAGCCTGCTCGAGTCGGCGGTCGACGCGGCCGACCGACTCGGATTCCGACAAGGACAGCGCGAGCTGCTCGATCGGCTCACCGACCTCGATTTCGATCCGACGCTGGATGCGGAGACCGTCGGGCGCGTGTACCTGCTCCACGGGCGCTACGCGGTGAGCACGGGCCAGTACGGGCTCGCGCGCGGCATGCTGCGCAACGCGGTCGAGATGTTCGAGCGCTCGGGCAAGAAGCTCGAGGCGAGCGAGTCGATCCGCCGCCTCTCGCTCGTTCAAGGCCACGTCGGGGAGCTCGAGGACGCGCGCAAGCTCGCCAAGCAAGCGATCGCGACCTCGCAGCACGACGCCCAACGCGCGCTCGCGCACCTCGCGCTCGGCACGGTCGACATCCTCGAGAACCGCTTCGAGCCGGCGCTCAAGAACTCCGACAAGGCTCTCTCGCTCCTGCGCGGAACGCAGGATTACAAGCTGCCGGGCGCATACGCGGCCGCGTACATGCTGCGCGCGCGCGTGTACCGATCATCAGGCAGTCCCGCACGCGCGATCGCATCCGCGAGTCGCGCCGTCGAGCTCGCGCGCATCGCCGGAGAGCGCCGGCTCGAAGCGGAAGCGACGGCGCGCCTGGGCGGCATGCTGCTCGACGTCGACCGCGCCGAAGAAGCCGAAGCGCGCCTCCGCGAAGCGCTGCGCCTCGCGGAAGAGATCGAGGACCGGCGCGGCCAAGCCCTGGCGCGGCTCTTCCTCGGCATCCTGCTGTGGGAAGCCAGCGACGCGGAAGCCGGCCCGATGCTCGCGCGCGCGTCGGAGATCGCCGTCGAGATGGGCCTCAATCGCGTCGATGCATTGAGCCGCTCCATCCAGGCGCGCATCCATCGCGAGCGCGGGGACATCCGGCAGGCGCTGGCGGAGAGCTCGCGCGCGATGGACCTCTTGTCGCGTTACGGCGCGGAGATCGGCGATCGCATCGTGATCACGGGCACGCACGCGCTCGTGCTCGACAACCACGGCCAGCGCGCGGAGAGCCAGGCGCTCGAACGCGAGCTGACGGAGCGTCTGCGGCGTGAGAACGCGCGGATCAAGTCTCCGCTGCTGAGACTGCGACAGTCACGCGCGTCGACGCGATTGCTCGAAGCCGTGCTCTCGCCGGACGGGCCGGTGTACCCACGGCTGCGCGAGGCGAACTAGAGTCGACCCGCCGCCTCGAATCGCTCGATCCGCTCGCGAAAAACCTCGTCCATCGGTGCGCTGGCCCGTCGCGTCGCGTCCCATGCGACAAGGCGCGCGATCGCTTCGCACAGGACGCGCCCGCTCTCGAGCTCGCGCACTCGGTATGCCTGCGTGAAGGAGCGTGTGCCGAGGTGCACGGTCGAAGCCTCGACGGCGACCTTCGCGCCGCCGACGCCGGGCGACACGAACACGATGTTCGTCTGCGCGAGGACGAAGGGGAACCGGTTGTCGACGAGCAGCCCGAGCGCCTTGAAGTATGCGTGGCGCGTCTCTTCGAGCAGCGTCATGTAGACGGCATTGTTCACCATCCCCTGGTTGTCCTCGTCGGACCAGCGCGTCGAGAGCTCGACTCGGAAGCGGAGCGCGGAGCTGCCCGGAACTTGCGGCGATTCCATTCAGCTCGCTTCGGCGGACGTCGCCGTCTTGACCGGCGCCGGCGAGGGTCGCCGCGCGACGAGATAGATCCCGACGAAGATGAACGCCGCCGCGGCGAGGAGCGCGCTCGTGATCTCCTCGCCGAGGAACAGCCAGCCGATGAAGCCCGTGATCAACGGTTGCACATACACGTACACGGCCGTCGTCGACGCGCGCAGGCGCGACAACGCGAACGTGTTCAGCATGTACGCCAGCGACGTCGGGAAGATCAGGATGAACGCGAGCGACAGCCACGCCTGCCGCGACACGTCGCGCGGCACGAGCACCTCGCCGTGCGCGAGGAACGGCACCCACGGCAGCGACATCACGAACACCCATGCGATCACGACGAGCGGCGGGTAGCGCTTCAAGATCGGCCGCGAGAACACGAGGTAGGCCGCGTACGAGAGCGTGTTCAGCGACATCAAGAAGTTGCCGAGCGCGTGCGCCCGCGCGAGATCCGGCCGCTCGGCCCAGAACAGCATCGACGCCCCGAACAGCGCGATCGCGAGGCCGATGGCGCGCAGGGGCATGAACGCCTCCTGCTTGGCGACCGCCGCGATCGCGAACGTGAACACCGGGATCAGGCACACCGTCAGCGCCGCGTTCGTCGCCGTCGAGCGCTGCAGCCCCTCCAGGTACAGCACCATGTTCGCGACGACGCCGAGGAACGCGAGCATCGCCAGCCACGGCAGGTCGCGCACCGACGGCAGCGCGCGCCCGCGGTGCACGACGAACGCCGCGAGGAGCAGCGTCCCGGCCGCGAACATCATCCGCCACGAGCCGACGGCCATCGGCGAGAAGGCCCCGTTCTCGAACGCGAGCTTCCCGAAGATCGGGAACAGCGCGAAGCAGATCTGGACCACCGCGAGGGCGACGTGGCCGCTGCGCTCCCGGCGGGCTTGCTCGACGTTTGCGCCGCTCGTGGGCATCCCCGCAAGCTAGCTCAGCGACTCCGAGAAGGGTAGGGTCGCGGCCGCTCGCGCACGCCATGCCCGACTCCCACCCTCCGACGTCCGATCGGTCCGATGAGCATCGGGCGCGCCGGCGCGCATCGCCGCCGCAGCCGTGGCCGCGCATCAAGAGCGAGCACGGCGACCACCTGCTGATCTTTCGGCCGCGCTTCGACACGCTGCGGCACCCGCGCACGAACCAAGTGTTCCAGCGCGTCGTGCTCGAGACGCCGGATTGGGTGAACGTCGTCGCGCTCACGAAGGAGCGCGAGCTCGTCGTCGTGCACCAGTACCGCTTCGGCAGCCGCGCGGTCACGATCGAGATCCCGGGCGGAATGGTGGACGCGGGCGAGGAGCACGGCCAAGCCGCGCGACGCGAGCTGCGCGAGGAGACCGGCTACACCGCGCCGCGCTGGACGTACCTCGGCAGCGTCGAGCCGAACCCGGCGTTCCACACGAACCTGTGCCACCACTGGCTCGCCGAGGACGCCTCGCTCACCCACGAGCAGGGACTCGACATGGGCGAAGACATCGTGATCGAGACGATTCCGATCGACGAGATCGGTGCGATGGTCGCTCGCGGAGAGATCCGCCACAGTCTCGTGATCACGGCGCTCGCGCGCGTCCTCGATCTGCGGGGGCAGCGCGTCTGACGGATCCTTCGCGGTCGAGCGCGACCTTCCGCCGCCTGTCCGAACCGCGTACCGTGTGCGCATGCACTCTCCGCGCGCCCTGCTCTTCGTTTCCCTGCTCATGACGACGTTCGGCAACGGTTGCGAGTCGGTGAAGTCGGTCCCGAGCGCGCTCACCTCGGAGCCCCACAGTCCGTGGAAGGACGCCGCCGCGGGCGTGAGCGACCCGCGCCTCGCGTCGCTGTGCACCGACGCGTGGGAGTACTCGATTGCGAGCGAGCCCGTCGGCGCGACGCGTCTCGGCGACCCGCGCTACCACGCCCGGCTCCCCGACAACTCGCAGAGCGGACAGGAGGCGCACGTCGCGAAGATTCGCGAGTTCGTCCGCCGCGCCGAGGCGATCCCGCCGCTCGAGCTCGACGACAAGGACCGCACGACGCTGCGCTTCCTCTACGACGCGTGGAAGCTCGATCTCGAGGAGTACGCGATCGGCATCGACGTCGCGTCGTGGAACGTCGACCCGCGCGGCGGACCGCAGCTCGACTTCCTGACCCTCGCGGAGGACCAGCCGACGGTGACCGCCGCGGAGCGCGAGGCGCTCGTCCTGCGCTGGGAAGCGATGGCGACCTTCGTCGATCGCGCGCGCGCGAACCTGCGCCGCGGGCTCTCGGCGGGACGCGTGACCTCGCGCAACGCGGTGAACGAGACGATCGAGCAGCTCGACAGCCTGCTCGCGACGCCGTGCGAGAAGAGCCCGCTCGTCGCCGCGGCGTGCGGCGGAGGGACGTGGGCCTCGCGCGCGGACGGCGAGACGCTGGCCGAGGTGGCGCAGCGCGCGGGCGCGCCCGTGTCGGCGCTCGAGGCGGCGAACGCGGCCGCGGAGCGTGATCCTCGGACGCGCGCGACGTGGCTCTTCGTCCCCGCGGAGGACGACGCGCTCGGCCCCGTCGAACGCGGACGCTTCGCGCACGCCGTGCACCGCGTCGCGCGCAACGAGGTCTACCCCGCGATGCGCCGCTACCGCGACTTCATGCGCGACGAAGTGGCGCCCAAGGCGCGGCCCGACGACCGACCCGGCGTCACGCACGTCGCCGGCGGCGACGCGTACTATCGCGTCTGCATCCGGCGCCACACCTCGCTCGAGCTCGCCCCGCGCGAGATCCACGAAATCGGCTTGGGCGAGGTCGCCAAGATCCGCGCCGAGATCGCGGAGCTCGGCCGGAAGGTCTTCGGCACCTCCGACGTCGCCGAGATCCAGCGGCGGCTGCGCACGGATCCGGCGCTGCACTTCTCGACGGCCGCGGAAGTCGAATCGACCGCTCGCGCGACGCTCGCTCGCGCCGAGGCCGCGGTGCCGGCGGCGTTCGGGATCCTGCCGAAGGCGCCGTGCGCCGTCGTCCCGATCCCGCTGCACGAGGCGCCGTTCACCACCGTCGCGTACTACCGCGAGCCCGCCGCCGACGGCAGCCGGCCGGGGCGCTACTACATCAACACGTACGAGCCGACGACCCGCCCGCGCTACGAGGCCGAGGTGCTCGCGTTCCACGAAGCGGTGCCCGGCCACCACACGCAGATCGCGATCGCGCAGGAGCTCGGCGCGCTCCCGCTCGTGAGGCGCCACTGGGGGTCGACCGCGTACGTCGAGGGCTGGGCGCTCTACACCGAGCGGCTGTGCGACGAGCTCGGCCTCTACTCGTCCGACGTCGATCGCCTGGGGATCCTGAGCTTCGACGCCTGGCGCGCGTGTCGACTGGTCGTCGATACCGGACTACATGCGCTGGGATGGTCGCGGACGCAAGCGATCGAGTACATGAAGGAGAACACCCTCCTCGCGGAGAACAACATCGCGAACGAGGTCGACCGCTACATCGCGTGGCCCGGACAGGCGCTCGCGTACAAGCTGGGGCAGCGCGAGATCCTGAGCTTGCGCGCGGAGGCGAAGGCGAAGCTCGGCGAGAGCTTCCGATTGGCCGACTTCCACGATCGCGTGCTCGAGAACGGGGCCGTCAACCTGCGCGCGCTGCGGGAAGCGATCGAGCGTTGGATCGCGTGCGCGAGCGCGAGCAACACGCGCGCGGGCGCATGACGCGCGCCGCGGCGCTGCTCTGCGCGCTGGCGCTCGTCCCGAGCGCCGTTGCGGCTCGACAGGCGCCTCCCGGCAGCTCTCGACCCTCGACGCCGGGCTTCGTCGTGC
>CAZQHA010000156.1:0-9516 GCA_964592795.1 uncultured Planctomycetaceae bacterium
GCGAGCAGGATCGGGTACTCCGCCCCATGGCGTTCGCGCATGCGCCGCACTTGCGCGGCGTCGCGCGCGAACTCGCCCGCGTACTCGAACGCGAGGCCCACGACGGCGAGTCCGCGCGAGCGCCAGCGGCGTTCGAGCTCCGCCAGGTACGCCGTCTCGTCGTGGCAGTTCGGACACCACGAGCCGAGCACTTGGAGCACGACCGCGCGCGCGCCGATCTGGAACTCGGCGAGCGAGCGCAGCTTCCCGTCGAGGTCGGGGAACGCGAGCAGCGCGAGCCCGAAGTCGTCCGTCGCGTTCACACCCGCGAACGCGTCGGAGAGCGCCGCGTCCGGATCGCGCGTCGCGCGCCAGCGCTCGTGCCACTTGTCGCCCGACCAGAAGTCGCCTTCGAGCCGGCCGTCCTCGAGGAGGCGCGCGTCGAACAGGTACGCGTGCGCTCCGTCGAAGCACGAGAGCCGCAGTCGATCGCCGTCGATCGAGCCGGCGAGGTAGCGGTAATCGCCGGTGGTGGTGAGGAACGTGCCTTCCACCGTTCCGTCCGCGCCCGCGCGAAAGATCCCGACCGCGGGATCGGTCGACGACCAGAAGCGCACCGACCAGCGCCCGTCGACGTCGCGCGCGCGCGCTGCGCCGCCGCCGAGCGGCGCGAACCGTGCGCCGTCACCGTGCTTCGCGGAGAACGGCAGCTTCGCGTGTCGACTCGCGGACGCGCGCTTCGTCCACTCGCCGGTGAGGCTCGCGCCGTCCTCCGCGAGCGTTGCGCGCAGCGTCGCGTCGTAGTGGCGGATGTCGAACACCACCTCGTCGCCGTCGACGCGGACCGCAGGGACCGCGATGCGTTCCGCTCCGTTGACGAGGAAGGCTCGGAGCGCACCGTTCGCGCTCTCGATCTCGATCCCGAACGGCAGCTCGCCGCCGGGGCTCGAGAGGACGGCGCGCCACGTCCCGGTTCGGAGCTCGGCGTGCGACGGAGTCCCGCCGAGGGCGACCGCGATCGCCGCGATCACGAGCGACCGGAGCATCCTGTCCATGCTACGGCGTTCGAGATGCGGCGGATATCCTCCGCGAGCGCGACGCAGCATGAGCGACATCGCACGGCACATCACGGTCCGCGGGCGCGTGCAAGGCGTCGGCTTCCGACACTACACGAAACTCCGAGCGCGCGAGCTCGGCGTGCGCGGCTATGTGCAGAACCTGCCCGACGGAAGTGTCGAGGTATGGGCTGAAGGCGCCCCGCGCGCGGTCGAGGATCTGATCGATTGGCTGTCGCACGGCCCGCCGATGGCGCACGTCGCCGACACGCGCGTCCTCGAGAGCGCGCCGACCGGAGCGGAGCGATTCGAAGTGCGGCGCGAGACGTAGCGGTACGGAACCTGCAGCCGCGCGCCCGCGATGACGCGGCTCGATCGAATCCCTCCGTACGACGACGAGCGCGCCGTGCGCGTCGTCGTCGAGGCGCCGAAGGGCGCGGTGGTCAAGCTGAAGTTCGAGCCGCAGCTCGGCGCCTTCACCGTGTCGAGACCTCTGCCCGTCGGCAGCGCGTACCCCTTCGATTGGGGATTCGTTCCGGGCACGCTCGCCGCGGACGGCGATCCGCTCGACGCGCTCGTGCTCGACGATCACGCGACGTTTCCCGGCGTCGTCATCCCTTGCCGCCTGATCGGCGTCGTCGAGGTCGAGCAACGTTCCGAGAGCGGCTTGCGCGAGCGCAACGATCGATTGATCCTCGTGCCGGGTGAGGCGCGCTGGCTGGGCGAGCTGAAAGACGTGAAGAGCTTGCCCAAGCCCTTGAAGGAAGAGATCGAGCGCTTCTTCTTGAACGTCACTTTCTTCACGGCTAAGGACCCGCGCATTTTGGGCTGGAGGGGTCACGACTCGGCTGACGAGATCCTGGCGCGCGGAATTCGAGCGTTCCGGCGCACCGGGAAAGGAAGGTCAGGCGGGAAGGCGCGCTGAAGTTCGAGAAGGCGCGTTCGGCTTCAGCGGAACCTCCCGCGCGTCCGATCGAGGGACGCGAGAGAGGCAGGCGAGCCAGTGCGGTGGCAACCGCGCCGGCGCATCGGCAGGAAAACCATGGCGCACAGCATTCGTGCGCGTGCCGTCCGGCAGTACGGCGCGCGGTTGGGCTTCGTCGTTCTCACGGGATTCTCGTCGGCCGCACCGCTCGCGGCACAGACCGGGGACGCGGATCCGCAGCGGATCTTCCGCGCGCGGGAGTCGGCGGCGCTCGCTCCGGATCCCGCCGCGCTGCGCTCGCGCGCGATCGAGATCGAGAGCGGTGCGATCCTCGCTCAGAACGCGCTCGTCCTCGATCTGTTCGACGGCGACGCGCGCGTCGCGTTCCGCGATCCGACACGGCCCGCGTGGCTCGGAGACGACGCGTGGGTCGGCCGCGATCCGAGCGACGCGACGAGCCAGGTCAACCTGATCGTGCGCGACGACGTGGTCGTCGGAACGATCCGCTCCCAGGGCGCGCTCTACAAGGTGAGGCCGCTGGCCGAGGCCGGCGCGTTCGCGCTCGAGAGGATCGACGAGAACCGTCTTCCGGGGTGCGACGTGACACGCGGTCACGAAGTCGCCGCGGCCGGTGGGCATTCGCCGGACTCGGGCTCGGTCGCCGGCGCGCTCGCCTCCACGGCCCCGGCGCAGATCGACGTGCTCGTCGTCTACACGCCGCAGGCGAAGACCGGAGCCGGCGGACAGAGCTCGATCCACGCGCTGATCGACCTCGCGGTGCTCGAGGCGAACCAGACGTACGCGAACAGCCAAGCCGGGCTGTCGCTCCGCCTCGTGCACAAGGCCGAAGTGCCGTACACGGAGACGCAGAACTTCAGCACCGAGCTCTCGCGCCTCCAGAACCCGAACGACGGGCAGATCGACGCGGTGCACGCGCTGCGCGACACGTACAAGGCCGACATGGTGTCGCTCGTCGTCAACGCGTCGAGCTCGTGCGGCATCGCCTACGTCATGACGAACGTCAGCAGCGCGTTCCATCCGTACGCGTTCAGCGTCGTGTCGCGATCGTGCGCGACGGGCTACTACAGCTTCGCGCACGAGCTCGGCCACAACCTGGGCTGCGCGCACGACCGGCAGACCGGCGGCACCGGCGCGTACCCGTACTCGTACGGCTACCGCAACCCGTCGGCGACGTGGCGCACGGTGATGGCGTACGCGCCCGGCGCGCGCATCCCGTACTTCTCGAACCCGCTCGTCAGCTACCAGGGCGAGCCCACCGGCGTGCCGAGCACGTCGCCCGTCGGATGCGACAACGCCAAGTCGATGACGTTGACCGCGCCGATCGTCGCGGCGTTCCGAGACGGCGCTCCGACTCCGCCGGGCGCCAGCGCGTCGATCTACGGGCTCGGCAAGCTCACGTCGCAGGGACAGCGGCCGTTGCTCTCGCCCGTCGGCGTGCCCGACGCGTCGGTCAACGACTTCCGACTGCGCCTCTCGAACGCGATCCCGCGCGCCGTCGGGTACGTCCACGTGTCGAACCAGCAGACGAGCACGCCGTTCCAAGGCGGAACGCTGTACGCCGCACTGCCGCTCGTCGCCTGGACGACGTACCGCACGGGCATCGACGGCAGCATCACGCTCTCGGTGAACGGCATGTCGTCGCTGATCGGACAGACGCTGCATTACCAGGCGCTCTTCCGCGACGTCGCGCAGTCCGATCAGACGGGCTTGGGCCTGTCGAACGGCGTCAAGGTGACGTACGCGCCGTAGCGCGGATCAGCGCCTGACGTAGCTCGACAAACGCGACAGCTGTCCGCCGCCCGTCGACGGCGGCGGCTCGGCGTCGCCGAGGAAGCGCGCGTAGTTCGCCTCGTCGATCGCGACCGGCGGCGCGTGGAGATCGTCCGCGGGCGCCGGCGCGCGCTTCGTCACGAGAACGGCGACGAGGATCCCGGCCGCGAAGCTCGTCACCGCGGCGAGAAGCGGAGACACGCGCGCACGCCGCGCGCCCCCGTCGCGCGTCGCGGCGGCGAGGCGCGCGCTCCAATCGGCGGGCAGGCCTCCATCCGCGTGCGTCCTCTCGAGCGCGCGCGCCCGACCCAGCCCGCGCGCGAGCTCGGCGTCGAAGCGGCGACACTCCGCGCACTGCTCGAGGTGGCGATCGAGCTGCGCCGATTCGTCGCGGTCGAGCTCGCCGTAGAGCCGCAAGGCCATGTGTTCGCGGAAGAGTTCGTGGCTCATGATTCGATCTCCGGTCGGAAGCGGGCGAGCTTCGATTGCAGCTTGAGGCACGCGCGCGCGAACTGCGTCTTGACGGTGGGGAGCGAGACGTCGAGCGTCTCGGCGACTTCCGCCAGCGTCATGCGGCCTTCGTGACGCAAGAGGAACACGGTGCGCTGGCCCTCCGAGAGCTCGGCGACCGCGGCGTCGAGCCGCGCGAGCAGCTCGCCGTCCGAGGGCACGTGCTCCTCCCGCGCGAGCGTATCGACGTCGACTTCATCCGACGATCGCTGCGCCGACCGGCGGCGCACCGCATCGAGCGCGGTCGTCACCGCCACCTTGCGCAGCCAAGCTCCAGTGTGGACGGGCTCGTCGCCGTCGGCGACGCGCCGCCACAGGCGGACGAACGTCTCCTGCGCGGCGTCGGCGCCCAGGTGCTCGTCGCGGACGATCGAGCGACACAGGCGCAGCACTTCGTGCTGATGTCCGGCGACGAGCTCGTCGAACGTGCGCGGCATCGCAGCCTCAGTCGAGCACGGAGACGACGCGCAGGACGCGGTCGCGGTCGTTCAGGTCCTCGCCGTCGAAGCGCCAGATCACGCTCGAGCCGTCTTGCTCGTCGAAGTTGCCGCCGACGACGAGGCCGGGCATGCGCACGGTCACCTGGAACTTCTCGTCGCCGAGATCCGTGGTGTGGTCGAACGCGGTGAACGTCCATTCGAGCTGTCCCCGGATCGCATTGCGCGTCGCGACCGGCACGCCCTCGGCGACGAGGGCGGAGTCGAGTGACGACCGCAAACTTGCTCGCGCGTCCGCTTCCAGCCGCTCGATCTCGTCGTCGACCTTCTCGACGGCGAGCGCGCGATCGACGATCGACGCGATCCGTGGACGGTTCACGACGGCGGCGAGCGAATCGCGCACGCCGTCGACGACGCGCGAGACGGCGCGCGGATCGAGAGACGCATCCCCCGCGGTGTAGACCGACAGCAGCGCATTCCGTGCATACGGGATCGACGTCTCCATGAAGATCGCCGTGCCGAGCTCGATCAATCGTTCGCGTTCGTCGGCCGTGATCTCGACCGAGCCGTCCTCGTCGAGCTTGTCGAGCTTCTCTTGGAGCTCGTCGGGCATGCGCTGCTCCAGAGCCTTCCACAGGCTGAACGCCTCGAAACTGCGGCCGTGGAACACGCGCGCGAACGCGTACACGCGGCGGCCGCTCTTCGACTCGATGGAAAGGCTCGTCGCGCGCTCGAGGTAGGCCGTCGGGTACGGCTCGGCCTGGGGAGCGAGCCAGCGCGGAACGTCGTTCGCCGATGCGAAGTCGGCGCGCACGGCGAGCGTGAGCTCGTCTTGCGCGAGCGCGCTCGACGTCGCGGCGTCGGCGTTTCGGATCCACGCCGCGGTTTCGACGGAGTCCGCGATCCACGGGGCGTGGAGCGGGATCGGGTGGCCGTCGGCGAGATCGCTCGGCTGCCCCTTGGCGGACATGCGGACGCTCACGGTGCCGTCGGGGTGGACCGTGATCTCTTCCTCGTTCTCGAGGCACGAGGCGAGACAGACGGCCAAGGCGCAGGATGCAAGCAGCGAGCGGTTCATGGAGTCCTCGTGCGGGGTGTGACGCCGAATGGACGAGGGCTGGGCCGATTCGGACGACGGCATTCTGCGAAAAGGGCGGGACCCCCGCGGCGAGCACCGCGGAGGTCCCTGGGGAGCCGTTCGAGCGTCTGAGGGTGGCTCAGCGCGCTCCGCGCCGCGACGCGCGGACGAGCTCCTCACGGAGACGATCCATCTCGCCGCGCATCGATTCGATCTGGGCGCGCATGTCGCGCATCAGCGATTCGATCTCGCGGCGGGTCTCGGCGTTCACCTTCGGCGCGACGCGGTAGAGCCACGTGTTCGGACCGGTCGCGACGCCGTCGGAATCCTCGTCGTCGTCGGAGTCCTCGTCATCGGACTCGTCGTCGGCCGATTCGTCGTCCTCCTCGCCGGCGCTGTGCTTCTGGAGCAGCTTCCACGCGTCCTTGTGCGCCTTGGAGGCCTTCCCGCGCGGAATCGACCAGACGTAGGGGTTCTGCCCCGGCCAATTGCCGCCGTCCGGCATCACGAGCACTTCGCTGTCGCCGACCTTGTAGCGCTTCCAGTCCTTGAGCCCTTCGATCGACTTTTTCAGGTCGTCCGCGTTCCACTTGGGCACCGTGCGCAGCGAGTACGCTCCCGGCGTGCGCCGGCGCATCAAGCGCTCGAGCGACGCGACCCGGTCTTCGAGCGACTTCGAATCGTCGTCGTCGACGTCGTGGCCGTTCTCGCGCGCCAGTTCCTCGAGGGCTTGGATGCGCTCTTCCAGGCTCGAGCGATCCTGGTCGTCGTCCTCATCGTCGCCGCTCTCGTAGTCGCTCGCGTCCTCGTCGTCGTCCGACTCCTCGTCGGAGGCTTCGACCTCCTCCATCTCGTCGTCGGACTCGTCGTCCCCGTTCACGTGCGCGCGGTCGATCTTGCCGAGCGCCGAGCGGATCTTCGCGCGGATCGATTCACCGTGGTCGCCTTCGAGCGCCGCGAGCTCCGATTCCGCGTGGGCCTGCGCCGCCAAGAGATCGTGCGTCTGGAGCGCCCGCATGTGCTCGCCGGCCTGAGCCAGCTCGTGCGCGTGCTTCGCGAGCTCTTCGTGATGGAGCGCGAGCTCGCGGTCGCCCTCGGCGAGCGCGCGCAGCGCTTCCTGCGAGCACTGACCCTGGGTGGTCAGCTCGCGCAGCGCCTTCTGCTGGCACTCGCCGCTCACGGCGAGCTCGCGCAGCGCCTTCGCGGTGGCTTCCTGCGCCTGTTGCGAGCCCTGCGTCCAGGCGCGCACCTGGTCGGAGCTGAGCGCTTGCTTCGCGGCTTCGAGCGCTTGCGCCACGGCCTCGTCGTAGTGGACCTCGTCCGCGCGTTGCGTCGTCGACGAGCTGCGCTTCTTCTTCGCCTTCGTGGAGCAAGAATCACCGCCGCCGGCGCGAGCCAACGCGCGGGCGCGCAGCAGCTCGGGGTCGCACGCCACCGGGGCCGCGACCGCGACGGGTGTGGCGATCGTCACGGGCGTCGCGATCGCCACCGGTGCGAGGCGCGGAGCGGCGACGGTGACCGCCGGGATCGGCCGCACGGGCGGAACCGCGGGGACCGCCGGGATCGGAGCGATCGGCGCCATCGGCGCCATCGGCGCCATCGGCGCGATCGGCGCGATCGGCGCCGGAGCGGCGAGCGGCGGCGTCGGGCACGCGACCGTCACCGCGACGGCTTTCTTGTCGCACTTCACGACCGTGCGGCACTTCGACGCGGTGCAATCACCCGCGAGCGCGGAACCGCCGGCGGACATCGCGCCGAGCGTCAAGACGAGCGAGAACAAGTTTCGGTTCATGGTCATTCCTCGAGACGGGATCGAAACGGGGGGCTCAGGGTTGATCGAGCGGGGGCCAGATGGGGTACTCCTGCAGGAGCTCGTGCAGCCGCGAGCGCATCTCTTGCAGCGACTCGAGGCGCGCGTCGAGCGCGTCCAGCCGCGGTTGCAGGTCGCGCGCGCCGAGCACGCTGACCTCGGCCTGCAGGCTGTCGAGACTCTGCTCGAGGAGCGCCATCTCCGTGAGCAGTCCGGAGACGTCGAGCGGCTCGCCGCCCGAAGCACGCGCGGCGTCCTCGAGCGTGAGCGCGAGCAACAGCGACTGCCGGGACCCGACCTTGCGCTCGGAGTCGCATTCCGCGACGTCCACGTCCTCGGTGTCCTCGACGGCTTCGACGTCCTCGACGTCGGCGAGGACGAGCTCATCGCCGTCCGACGTGCATTCGTCGTCGCCTTCCTCCTCGGAGTCGATCTCGGGGCTCGTCTCGACGGCGGCGACGGTCTCCGCGCGTCCGTCCGTCGAAACGCCCGGGAGGTAGACGGTGGCGCAGGCGCAGCACAGGCTCGCGGCCGCGGTCAGGGCCAGTCGGCCGCGCACGACGATCGGTGCGCGCTCTTCGTCGAGGAGCCGCCGCACGCGCTGCGAGAGCGCCGACCCGTGCACGACCATCGCCGGCGCGGGGAGCCGGCGGTGCTCGTTCACGATCCAGCCGGCGATCTCGGTCAGCGAGCTGGCCAGCGGGACGCACTCGCCGGTGTGCACGACCGCCCAGTCGTCGCAGAGCGCCTCGACGTCTTCCTGCAGGTGGCGCCGCGCGAACCGGTTCAGCGGCTGGAAGAAGAAGACGATCTCGAGCATCCGGCACAGGCACAGCCACGCCGTGTCGCGCCGCACCGCGTGGGCGAGCTCGTGCGCCAGCACGGCGCGGATCTCGTCGCGCTGCAGTCCGCGCAGCGCTCGCGGGGGCAGGCAGATTTCCGCGCGCCAGAGGCCCATCGTCAGCGGAGCCGCGATGCCGGGGGCGCAGGAGAGGCGGACGCGGTAGGGGTAACCGGCGCGCTCGCGCAGGTCCTCGAGGTCTCGGAAGACGAGCCCCGACTCGATGCGGACGCGGCCGCGCACGCATCGGCGCAGGCGCTTCCACTCCAGACTCCAGCGCACGAGACCGATGGCGATTCCCGCCAACCAGACCGCGAGAACCATCTCCAGCCAGGGCCAAGGGCGTTCGGGAGTCGCCGGCGGTTCGAGCTCGGCCGTCCGGAAGACCGGCGGCGGCTCGGAGATCTGCGTCGCCTCGAGGGTCTGCAATCGCAGCAGCGCCGGCGCGATCAGCGGATCGACGTCGGTCTGCGCGAGCCAGCTCTCCGGCTCGATCGGGGCCGCGTACTCCCACGAACGCGCCGTGGGCGTCGGGTCCTGGGACTCGATCGCCGAGGACCAGTCGATCCGCCAGGTCTGGATCGGGAACCCCGCCTGCGCGGTCGCCGTCGCCAGGCCGCCCAGCAGCGCGATCTTCCACGTCCACTCGCGGATGGCCGAAGCGAAGTCGCGCAGCCTCGCGGTGCGCGACAGCGCGAGCGCGGCGAGGGCTGCGATCGCGATCAGGACGGTGCTGTGGATGGCGTAGGTCGCGAGCCACGCGGCGATCGATTCAGCGGCCACGGCGATGCTCCTTGGAGGCGCGCTCTTCGATCAACGCCTTCAAACGTTTCAGCTCGGATGCATCGATTTCCTGCTCGGTCAGGAGGTGGCTGACGAGCGCCTTGAAGTCGCCCTGGAACAGCCGGTCGGTGAGCTCCGCCACCATCGTCCGGTGGACCTGCTTCTCGGAGATCAGCGGGCGATAGACGAACTGACGACCTTCGGAGCGGTGCGCGACGACGCCCTTCTTCTCCATCTTCGTCAGCATCGTCGCGATCGTGGTCAGCGCGAGGCCGCGCTCGTCCGCGAGCGCCTCCTGCACTTTGGC
>CAZQHA010000157.1:0-9482 GCA_964592795.1 uncultured Planctomycetaceae bacterium
ACGAGCGCGCCGTCTTCCAGAAGTATTTCGACGGCGCGATCGCGTCCGGCGGCGCGTTCGCGATCCTAGACCGCAAGAGCGGCCGGATGATCGGCAGCTCGCGCTACTGCAACCTGAGACCGGAGCAGGACGAAGCCGAAATCGGCTGGACGTTCCTCGAGCGCGCCCACTGGGGCGGCGCTTTCAACCGCGAGCTGAAGACGCTGATGCTCGACCACGCGTTCCGGTTCGTCGGTCGCGTCGTGTTCGTGGTCGGCGAGCGCAACCTGCGATCGCAGAAAGCGCTCCTGAAGATCGGCGCAAAGCTCGAACGCGCGGTGGAGGTTCGGGATGGGGGCGCTGCCGGAGAGCGCCGCGTCGTCATCTTCGCGCTGACTCGCGATGGGTGGGTGCACGGCTCGGTGCAGCACACGGAGCTCTTGCGCGACGCCGCGGAGCGCGGCATCGCCTACCTCGCAGGAGTTTCGACTCGTCGTGCGTTTCCGGACGCCGAGTCGATCGCTCGACTGCGTGATCTGGACGTGCCGCTTCCCGAGCATCCGACCGATCCCCACGACGTCTTGCGCCGTCTAGACGAGATCGCTTCACCCGCGACGGTCGCAAGCGCCGGAGGACGCTACTTCGGCTACGTGATCGGCGGCTCGCATCCGGCGGCGCTCGCGTCGAACTGGCTCGCGAGCGCGTGGGATCAGAACGCGGTGTTCCAAACGACGTCGCCGGCGGCGTCCGCGCTCGAGCGCGTCGCGTTCGGCTGGATGCTCGACGTCTTGCGTCTGCCGCGCGATCACGCCGGAGGTTTCGTGACGGGGACGACGATGGCGCACGTCGCGGCGCTCGCGGCCGCGCGGCACTCGGTGCTCGAGCGCGCCGGGTGGGACGTCGAGCGCGAGGGCCTCTTCGGCGCGCCGCCGATCACGGTGGTCGCGAGCGCGGAGGCGCATGGAACGCTCGACCGCGCGTTCCGCATGCTTGGCCTCGGAACCGCGCGCGTCGTGCGCGTGCCGACCGATCGCTACGGCCGGATGCTCGCGAGCAAGATCCCGGTCGTCCGCGGCCCGGCGATCGTGTGCGCGCAGCTGGGACACGTCGACGGAGGCGCGTGCGACGTCCTGCCCGAGATCGTGGAGCGCGCGCGCAAGAGCGAAGCGTGGGTGCACGTCGACGGAGCGTTCGGCCTGTGGGCACGCGCCGCGCCGAGCCGCGCTCATCTCGCGGTCGGCTTGGAGGACGTCGACTCGTGCGCCGGCGACCTGCACAAGTGGCTCAACGTGCCGTATGACAACGGCGTGCACATCGTGCGCGGCAGCGCACGGACGTCGCTCCGCGCCGCGCTCGCGATGAGCGGACCGTACTTCCCCGACGACGACGTCCACGACCCGGGTCGCTCGACACCCGACGCCTCGCGCCGCGCGCGCGGTGTCGACGCTTGGGCGGTGCTCGCCGCGCTCGGTCGATCCGGCGTCGCGGAGCTCATCGAGCGCACCTGCAACCACGCGCGCCGGTTCGGCGCCGGACTATCGGAGGCGGGCTACGAGATCCTGAACGACATCGCGCTGAATCAGGTGCTGGTGTCGTTCGGTAGCGATGCCGAGACGCAAGCCGTCATTCGCGGCATCCAATCGGACGGAACGTGTTGGTGCAGCGGCACGACGTGGCGCGGCCGCACCGCGATGCGGATCAGCGTCGCATCGTGGGCGACGACGGCGGACGACGTCGAGCGCTCGCTCGCCGCGATCCTGCGGATCGCTCGCGAGGTCACTTCCCGTCCGCGCGAGTCACGGACGCACGAGTGAATTCGCGGATCACCGCGCCGCTCGTCACCGAGCAGACCACGGCGACGCCGGTGAGCTCTCCGCGCCACGTGACGCCGCCGAGCGCGACGTCATGAGCTCCGTCGCCATCGACGTCGCCCACGTCCGCCGCGCACAGCCCGACGTTGGACGCCTCGGCATCCGTGCGAACTTGCCGCTGCCGCACGACCTTCGTGTCGGCGCCAATCACGACGAACCCGCCTCCGCCAGATCCGGGGTTCGTCGCGACGACACCGGACCCACCATCACCGTCGATGCGCGCGACTGGAACGAGCACCGAACCGAACCGCCGATCGGCGAACGTGTCCCACTTCCTCCACGGCACGACACGCGCGATCTCCGTCCAGCTGCGCGTCGACCACGCATACATGCCGGGAGGCTGATTGGGCGGGATGAAGTTCGCGAGCGGTTCGCCGACCCACAGGTCGCCTTTCCCGTCGCCGTCGAGATCTCCCGCGGGCGCGACACTCAATCCGAAAACCTGCGAGTGTGTGCTCGGCTGAATCGTGCGCATCACGCTTCCGTCGCGGCTCGAGTACACGCGCACCAGCGCGGTGCGGATCTCCGCCTTCTTGTCGCACGCATTCTCCCAGGGCGACACGGCGCCAGCGGCGAGCTCGGCTCGACCCTCACCGTCGAGATCACTGATCGCGCACAGCGAGACACCGAGGCCGAACCCCTCGTAGTCGCCGAGGAATCTGTGAAGAACTCTGCCGTCCCTGCCGGACACGACGTCGACCCGTCCCGCACAACTCCCGACATCGGAGTACTGCGCGCTCCCGATCGCGAAGTCCGCGCATCGGTCGCCGTTCCAATCGCCGAGCCCCGCGACGACGGGCCCGGGACAGAAGCTCCACCAGGCGTACGAGAAGCCTTCGTTGAACGTCTCGATCGTGTGCAGCACGCGTCCGTCCATGCACGAGAACACGGTGACGCTCGGTTTCTTGTCCGCACCCGCCCAGTTCCACCGCATCGTGCCGACCGCGAGATCACCCTTGCCGTCGCCGTCGACGTCACCGACGGACGCGATCGTCCAGCCGAAGTTGCGGAGAGCTTGCTTCGGTCCCAGCGTCTGGATCGCGCGCCCCGTCTCCATCGAGACGATCCACACGCGACCTCGGTCGCGATCCGAGCCCCACGCCGGATCGCCGATCGCGATGTCGCGTTTGCCTCCACCGTCGAGATCGTCGAGCGCGGCTACGGACGCGCCAAAGAGGTCCACTCGATAACTCGGGCCTTCGAATGACAGCAGCAGCACGGCGAGCAGCACGACGCGCCGTTCAACAGGCTCCGAAGCGATTGGTTCTGGAGAGACGCGAGATCGCGTCGCTCACGGATCCGCGCCGAAGAAGCGCTGCGCGACGATCACTCCGACGGCCATCGCCGCGACGAAGACCAGCGCTTCGACGCGCAAGCCGCCCACGTTCGTGATCGCGGGACCGGGGCAGAAGCCGACGAGCCCCCAACCGACGCCGAACAGCCCAGCTCCGCCGATCATGCGCGCGTCGACGTTGTTGGCGGGGCGGCCGGGGAACGTTCCGCCGAAGACAGGCGCGCCGCGCCGCTGCACGAGCCGATGGCCGACGGCGAAGCTCGCGATCGCGCCGGCCATCACGAGCGCGAGGCTGGGATCCCACTCACCGAAGAGGTCCAGGAAGCCCGAGACCTTCGCCGGGTTCGTCATGCCGGAGATCGCGAGCCCGGCGCCGAACACGACACCCGGCACGAGGAACCACGCGGTTCGACTCACGACGCACCTCCGGCGAGCACGTGCCGTATCACGTACACCGTCGCGAAACCGGTTCCCATGAAGACGAGCGTCGCCACGAGCGAGCGCATCGAGCCGCGCGAGAGACCGCACACGCCGTGACCGCTCGTGCATCCGCCGCCCACGCGGGTGCCCAGGCCGACGAGGAATCCTCCGGCGACGATCTGCGGCCAGCTCGAGTCGAGCGCGAACGCCGCTGACGGCGGCCACACCGCGAAGGTGAGCGCGCCGCCGCCGATCATTCCGACGAGGAACACGACGCGCCACGCCGTGTCGCCAGGCAACGGCTTGACGACCCGCGCGAAGATGCCGCTGATCCCCGCGATCTTGCCGTTGAGCAGCAAGACGAGGGTCGCCGCGAGCCCGATCAAGAGGCCGCCGACGAACGCGCGGCCGGGTGTGAAGTCGACGATGGTCATGGGCAGCAGGGAGGGGGTCTCGAGCTTTCTCCCGTTCTTCCTATCCGCCGGAAACTCCGCCGGACACATCGGAGGGCGCATCGTCCCGAGCATCGAGCAGGTGACCGGCTCGCCCCCTGCCGCGGGCGATGGGCCGCTCGCCGACGCAGTCGCACCCGGCCAAGTGGGGCGCTCGTGCCGCTCGATTCAGACGCCCGCCAAGACGAGGCTCAGCGCATCAGTTCACACGTTCGCGAGACGACGCGTCGTCGAGATGGGTGTGCTCGCAGTCGCTGTGCCTGTCGTAGGCGCACTCCGTCGCGGCGGCGCGCAATTCCTCCGCCACGGGGGTGGGCACTGCATGGGCGCGCGGCTCTCGCGGCTTCCCAACGACGATCGCCAGCGTGGCCGCGAACAGCGCAACCACCGCCAATTCGTACAAGGTAGGACGCAAGGACCGACCCCTCCTCTCCCTCGAGATCTGACCCGTGACGAGATTGCTGGACCGGGCCGAGACTGCACCTCTCGGAATCGAGGTTCAACCGTCGTTTCGAGCCGGTTGCCAGCCAGCGTTCCCTCGCACCGGAGCTACGCGCGCGCTGTAGGTCGCGAATTCCAGCGCGGCGTCGGGGTTTTCGAGCGTTGGGCGCGGGCGCAATCTCACCTGCGTGGTGATTGCGGAGGTTGCGAAGATTGCACCAGCGACGAAGGAGTCCGCGACCGCGTGCAGCTCGAGCGGTCGAGCTCGATCGGGGGTCCTGAGTAGGCCGACGTCGAAGCTGACGATCTCGCCATCGAAGTTGGTGCGGAAGGCGGGACTCGAACCCGCACGGGTTGCCCCTCAGGATCCTAAGTCCTGCGCGTCTACCAATTTCGCCACTTCCGCTCCTCGCTTCGCGTGCGCAGAGGATAGCTCCGAACGGATGCTCGCGCTCTCACGCGCCGCAGCGCGGCGGCGTCACTTCGACTTCCCGGCCGTCGCGAGGCGCCCGTCGAGCCGGGCGATGTCCGCGCCGCGTTGCCTTCGCAGCGATTTCGTGACCGCCTCGGGATCGAGCGAGCCTCGCGCTCGCTTCGAATAGTATTCGTCGACGCGGTTCCGAGCGATCTCGAAGCAAGCTCGCGCGCCGGACTTGTCGCCAACTTTCAGCAATGCGTCGCCGGCCATCTCCCAGGAAGCGAACGCCCCCCAGCAACAACCCAGACAAGGGCGAACGCGTTTTCCGATGCACGCTCGGCAGCGATCGCGTGCACGTCCCTTGCTCTCGCACTTCGTGCACTCGACGCGTCCGTTCTCACATTCGTCGCATCGGATGCGGCCCTTGGTGTCGCACTGATCGCACTTGTTGCTGGTCTTCTTCGCGAAGTAGCTGGAGAGATCGCCGGTCGCGTAGCACTTGTTGCACGCCTTGATTCGCGAGCCGAGACACGCGGAACACGGCTTCGTCCCGGCGCCGTTGCAGTCGGAGCAGCTCGATTCGGCCACGCCCGACGAGTCGCACTCGGAGCACGACCACGAGCCCTTTCCGAAGCACCACCAGCAGACGCTGCGGGACTCCGCGACCGTCGACGGATCGACGTGCCGCCCCGTGCCGAAGCAACTCTCGCACGCTCGATCGACGCGCGAGCTTCCGTTGCAGGCGCCGCACCGCAACGTGCCTTTCTTGTCACACGCGGTGCACGCGACGTTTCCCCTTCCCGAGCAGTACTTGCACTCGTCCTTGGCTTGCATGAGCGGCCGGCCCTTCACGCACGCCCCAGACGGACATCGCACCCGGCCCGGCGAGCTTCCGATCACGCTCCTCGTGAGATCGTCGACCTTCCGCATCCGCTCACCGAGCTCGCGAGCTTGGGCTTCGGTCGGGGGATCTTTCTCCCAATCGTGGGCAGCGAGAGAGCGCTCCAGGGGAAGCTGCGAGTTGCAGAGCCGACAGTTCACCTTCCCGTCGCCCTGACAGTGAAAGCACGACTGCAGCGCGTGGCCACGGCCCTCGCACGTGCGGCACTCGATCTCGCGCGGGGCTGCCGCAGGGGCAGATTGCGCGGCGGAACAGACGAGCACGAACGATGCGAGCCACGCGCCGATCATCCGCGTTCTCCTACGGTCACCCGCGCGCACGAATCGAGCATGGCCGCGAGTCAGCGAATCTCCGCGAGCTGCTCGGTAGCGGCCCGCCGCGCGCGGTTCTCCTCTTCGTTGATGCGGGCCAAGCCCGCGTCATAGCTCGCGAGCTCTTCGGCGCCGTACGTCGTCCGGTCGAAGCCGTGCTTCCCCCGGAAGTCCTTCAAGAAGTGGTTCCGCTTCCGATCGAGCGCGTCCTGCCGCTCGATCCAGCCGCGCATCACTTCGCGAACGCGATCGAAGGCTGTCGGGGCGAGCTCGTCGCGCCAGAGCTCGCGGAAGAGCTCGAGGCCGCGATCGCCGAGGTCGAGCTCGATCGCCGCCTTCTCGCCGAGCCCACAATTCCCGCTGACCCCGGGCTTCGGAGCCAAGAGCGAACTCACTGCCGCCTGCGACGCGCGCGAACGATAGACGGCCTCGCGCAAGAAGGCTTCGGCGAGCTCCGTGCGTCTTGAGTCCATCGCTCGAATCGATTCACGGTGCCGCGAGCGCAAGTCGCGCCCGCGGGCTGCGTCAGCAGTACTGATTGAAGGCTTCGGTCAGCGACTTCGCGATCAGCGCCGGATCTTTGCCTTCGATGTCCTGTCGCTGGATCATCTTCACGAGCTGGCCGTCCTTCATGAGGGCAATCTGCGGCGAGCTCGGGCGGTACGGCTTGAAGTACTCGCGCGCCTTTTCGACGGCTTGCGTCTCCATGCCGGCGAACACCGTGACCCTCTGGTCCGGCTTCTTCTGATTCATCAACGAGAGCCGCAGTCCAGGACGCGCTCCACCCGCCGCGCACCCGCACACCGAGTTCACGAACACGAGCGTCGTGCCCGGCTTCTTGAGAGCGGTGTCGACTTCATCCGGGGTCTTGAGCTCTCGAACGCCAAGGCGAGTGACTTCCTCGCGCATGGGCTTCACGAGTTCTGCGTCGTACATAACGATTCGTCGATTTCAGGTAGGGGAAAGGAGGACCCCGCGTCGCGCGAAAGCCCTCTCAGGAGTGCCGCCAGTCTAACGACGGCCGCGCAGTGACGCGGAGCGGTTTCATCCCGCGCCACACGTAAGGCTTGGAAGCGCGCGACTCAAGGCGCGCCCATGGCGAGCGAAAGAGTCGCTCACACGCCCGTCGAGGCGATCTGCGACGGTCATTTCTCGTCGCGGCCGGGCCAGAGGAAGTCGCGCTTCTCCTGCATCTCGGCCACGAGGTCGTCGACGATCGGATCCTCGCCGAGCACGAAGATCGCGTCGAAGTTGAGCTGGCAGACGGCACACACGGGTCGCACGCCGCGGTAGCTCATGATGTCGGTCTGCTCGAGCACGATGTCCTCGAGGCCGAAGTGCTGCGCGTGCAGCGGCTCGCCGTTCTCGTCGAAGCCGAAGAAGCGCTTCACTTCCGCCGGAGTGCGACGGCAGAGATAGCAATGGTCGCGATTGCCGCTGCGATCGAGCGCCGCGAAGTACTCGTAGAAGCGTTCGTCGATCGCCATCAGCGCCGGTCCTTCCCGGTCACGGTGACGCGCAGCGGCTTCTCGGGATCGTCGGTCAGCTTGTACTCGAGCGTGCGCACGGGCTTGCCAAAGGCTTTCGAGACCTCGGCGATCTCGGCGTCCGCGTTCTGCGACGCCTTCGACTTTGTCAGCGACGGCACGATCGCCGCCACGCCGGATCCTCGCGCGGTTCGCGCGACGGCGCGCACGTGCTCGCCCGCGTATCGGCCGATCTCGGTGATCTCGTCGCCGATGAGCTCCGCGGCTTGCGTGCGCAAGTGCCAGAGCACGTAGTCGACGCGCGCGTCGTCGTAGAGCCGATCGAAGTCGGCCTCGACGAACTCCTCGAGCACTCGCGCACCGCGTCCGGCGTGGATCAAGCTCACGTGAGGTTGGATGTGACGGAAGTGGAACGCGAGGAAGCGATCCGCGACGCGGTACGTGCCGCGCCGTGACCGCAGCGGATCGGGATCGGTGAGGGGCACTTCGCGCTCGACGAGCGACAGCTCGCGCAAGGTCGACAAGTACTTGTTCGCGGTCGTCGTGTCGACGCCGACCGTCAACGCGATGTCGCCGACCTTCTCGACGCCGCGCGCGACCGCGGCGAGCAGGCTGTTGTACGTCGCCGGGTTCGAGAGCTCCGAGCGCAAGAGGAACTGCACCTCGTCGAACAGGAATCCTTCCGGCCGCAAGCACTCCTTGAGGATGTTCTCGCGCAGCGACCGCTGATCGTCGAAGCGCCGCAAGTACGCCGGCATTCCGCCCAGACACGCGTACGCGAGCACGCGGTCCTGCATGCTCCACTTCGGGAAGAACGGCAGCGCGTGATCCGGCGTCAGCGGCTCGAGCTTGCGTTGCGCCGTGCGCCGGCCGAAGAGCGGCGAACGCTCCGCCAAGATCTCCTCTTCCATGAAGGAGATCTGGCTGCCGCACAGGACGAGCATGAGCTTGCTCTTCTTGCCGCGCGTGTCCCAGAAGCGCTGGAGCTCGGACGGCAGGCCCTTGCTCGCCTCGCACAAGTACGGGAACTCGTCGAGCACGACGACGAGCCGCTCGTCGCGCGCGCGCTCCGCGACGAAGTTCAGCGCCGACGTCCAGTCGGGGAACTCGACGCTCGCCGCGAGCGCATCGTCGAGGCTCTCGTGCAGCGCGTCGCGGAACGCGCGCAGGTTGTCCTTCTCGCGGACCTGAGCGGCGAGGAAGTAGACCGCGCGCCGCTCGCGGCAGAACTGCTGCAGGAGCTCGGTCTTGCCGACCCGCCGGCGGCCGTAGAGGACGAAGAGCTCCGGCCGATCGGAATCGTGGAGCTCCTCGAGGAATTGGGACTCGCGCTGCCTCCCGATGAACATGCGCGGGAGGCTATACGGGCGCGTATTATACGCGCAAGTATATTGAGCCTCGCCGCCGCGCGACGGCGACGCGCGGGGCTACGTGTGCGCGAACTGCTCGTCCGGCGTCCGCGCGCGCCCCTCGACCGTGAACTTGCCGTCCCTGAAGTCGACGACCGCGGCGCCGCCGCGCTCGACCTTGCCGGTCAGGATCGCGTCGGCGAGCGGGTTCTGGACGTGCTTCTGGATCGCGCGCTTCAGCGGGCGCGCGCCGTACTCCGCGTCGTAGCCCTCGGCGGCGAGTTGGTCCTTCGCCGCGTCGGACACCTCGAGCGCGATCTCCTGCTCGGCCAGGTGCTTCGCGAGGCGCGCGAGCTGCACGTCGACGATCGCGCGGATCTGCTGCGGCGCGAGCGGCTGGAACACGAGGATGTCGTCGAGCCGGTTGACGAACTCGGGCCGGAAGTGCGCGCGCACTTGGGCCTCGGTGCGCAGGTTGCTCGTCATCAGGACGAGCGTCTGCGTGAAGTCGACCGTGCGGCCCTTGCCGTCGGTCAAGCGGCCGTCGTCGAGCAGCTGC
>CAZQHA010000158.1:0-9419 GCA_964592795.1 uncultured Planctomycetaceae bacterium
CCCGTGGCGCCGATCAGGATCTCCTGGCCGATCAGGTGATTGAAGACGACCGGGACGTGCGTCTGCGGGTGCTTGGCGAACACGTACAGGTAGCCGCGCGCCTGCGTCGGGTTGTCGAAGTTCGACAGCACGGTCAAGGTGTCGCACGGAGTGAGATGCCGCGTCCGGTTGAACTCGATGCACTCGAGATCTTCTCCGTTCCGGCCGAACTTGCCGATGTAGACGAACTCGACGTCGACGCCGGCGTTGATCAGCTCGTCCTGCTCTTCGCAGTTCGTGTTGGTCACCGTGATCAGCGTGTAGCGGCCCGGACGGTTGTCGAACTCGGGGTACAGCAAGAGGCTGCCCGGATTCTGGCGGTTGAGCGACTCGCAGTCGGGGCAGGGCGTCTCGTCGCATTCGTCCGGCGTGCCGTCGCCGTCGCAGTCCGGCTCGCAGATGTCGGGTAGACCGTCCTTGTCGCAGTCGCCGAGCGCTTCGCACTCGTCCGGAATTCCATTCAGGTTGCAGTCGGATTCGCAGACGTCCGGCACCCCGTCGGCGTTGCAGTCGTCCTGGCACTCGTCGGGCACGCCGTTGAGGTCGCAGTCGTTGCTGTTCCCGCTGGCGATGTCCTCGTCGTCAGCGACGCCGTTGGGTTGGCAGTCCTGCGCGAAGTTGTAGACCACCGTGACGACGGCGGCCGCCTGCGTGGTGAACCCTTGGATGATGTTGCCCGAGCCGGTCGCGGCGGAGTGTCCGACCGCGCGGACCTTCAGAGTGATCGTCCCCGGCGCTCCCGACGGACCGGTGAACAGCGCGAGATCGCCCGGGGGCGGCGGCGAAGTGTGGCTCTGCGAGAGGTCCTGCGAGAGGTTCGCGTACGTCTTGCCCGATTGCCCGCCGAAGTCCGTGACGCCGTCGAACGCGGCGACGTTGTCGACGTGCTGCACGGCGGGGGAGGCGGACACGATCAGGCTGTCGTCCGGCCGGAAGCACTCGATCGTCGCGGTCAGGTTCGTCGTGACGGTCTGCCGCAGCGGGTCCTGGCTCTCGAAGAAGATGGAGCCCTCGATGTGCGCGTCGAGCGTCACTTCCACGGACGTCAGGATTCCGAGCGCCGGATCGAACTTCGACACGTTCACGAAGTTGGTCCAGTCGGTCGTCTGGACCGGGATCGATCCCGAGAACGACAGTTGACCTGCGTCGGCGACGCCGGCGAGCAGTGCGCCGCAAAGGAACGCGGGCAGGATCTTCTTGGGAAGGGGGCGGTAAAGCATGGAGGGGTCCCAGTTGTTGTCCATCTCCTCCCTGTGCCAGGCCGTGCCGCAGAATCGGGCGCTCGCGCAGGAAGCTCTTTGGAGAAGCCTTAGGCGGACGGGGCGGCGCCCGTCCCACGGTCCCCATAATTGCAGCATCCTAGGGGGCCGTCAAGGCGTTAGCGCATTTGGGGCTTCCTACCAGTTGACAGCGCGCCGTTCTTGCGCCGTTTTCCGCCTGATTCCAAGGCGCGAGAACCGGGTAGGTGGGGGCGGCGTTGGCGGAGTGAATCATAAATTACTTCACAGATTGCACTTACGCGCGCGCGCCGAAGGCTGCCCGCGGCTACCCCAAATGCGTATCGGTAGGGTCGGCGGCGGCGCTCGTTCCCGTCCGGTTGACTTGTGCAGATTGAGGATTACTAGCGCGGCGCGCTCGCGATTCCGCGGGCTCTTTTGGCCTGGCCCCGCGCGACGGTTCATAATTCGTCCTGATCCGCACCGTTCGCGCCGGTGGGTGAGCCCGCGCGATTCCCGCGCCTTCGTTGGAACGTCCCGCAAGCGTCCACAACATGAGACTCAACGCATCGATCCTCTCCGCGATCCTCTTCTTCGCGACCGCCTGCAACCACGCCGACACGCCCGACGCGGCTTCGGTGTTCACCGAGATCGACGCGCTGACGAAGAAGCGCGATTGGCCGGAGGTCGTCGCTCGTCTCGAAGACATGCGCACGGAGCGCGGAGCCGATCCCCAGGTGCTCTTGCGACTGGCGAACGCGTACAACGCCAAGGAGCAACCCGAGAAGGCGATCGCGCGCCTGCGGGAAGGCCTCGATGCTCATCCCGATGCGACGGCCCTGTACGTGCCGCTCGCGCAGCTGTACATCCGCCTCTCGCAGCACGCGTCGGCGCGCCAAGTGCTCGAGCAAGGCCGCGCCAACGGCGTCGGAGACAAGCAACTTTCGACCGCGCTGGGAACGTGCTTGGGTCAGCTCGGCGACTTGGAGGGCGCCGCGCGGGAATTCGATCGCGCGCTGGCGGCCGGCGACGACGAGCGCGTCGTGCGCTTCAACCAGGCCGTGCTGCTCACGCAAAAGAAGGACAACAAGGGCGCTGCCGCGCTCCTCGAGGGCATCTTGGCCAAGGACCCCGCGTACGCGCCGGCCAAGCGCGAGCTCGCGCGCAACTTGATCCTGCTCGCCCCGACCGATCGACCGACGGTCGACCGAGCGCTCGGTCTCTGCTGGGTCGCGAAGGAAGCGCTGCGCGACGACTGGTACCTGTATGAAGTGATGGGGGACGCCTGGATGCTCGTCGGAGACTTCGACGCGGCCCTCGAGTCGTACACGGAAGCCCTGCGACTGGGCCGCAACCCGAAGTCGGTCGAGGACCGCTACCGCGTCGCGAAGCAGCAGCAGATGGCGCGCGCGAAGGAAAAACAGCCGGAAGTGCCGCCCGCGCCCCCCGAGGGGAACGCGGAGCCGCATTAGTCCGCACACGCAGCGACGCGTCGCAGGACGCGCGTGCGCGAGCGGCGGCACGCTCCGAGTTTTTCCTGACCGCCCGCCTCGTCGAGAACGCCGGCGCCGGCGCGCGGGAGTCTCCGCGAAACGCACCGAGAAGCTCGCGGACGTGAACGAGGAGCAATCGCCCGCCTGCTCCCAAATCGCGTGATAGGTTTCGAGTGAATCCCTCGAACTACGACGCCCGAGCTCCGTGGCCCCGCCGTTCCCATGTCGGCGGCTCGCGGAGCGCGACTCGGCTTCCACGCGTGCCTCCTGCACGCGTGCACGTGCTCGCCTGCTCGGCCATCGCGGTTCCACAAAGAACAGGTCCGCAGCTATGTCCAACAACACCGGAAGACGATCTTTCTGGCGACTCGGTCTCGACGTCCTCGCGCTCGGCGCGCTCGCGATCACGCTCCTAGGCGTGCAGGGTTGCGGCGGCGGCTCGGGTGGCGGTGACTCGAGCAGCGTTCGAGTCCAGTCGGTCACGCCGAACGTCGGTCCGTTCATCGGCGGCGTCCACCTCACGATCACCGGACGCGGCTTCGTCGCGGCCGACGGCTCCGCGAACGTCGTGAGCATCGGCGGCCGCGACTGCGCGAACGTTGTGACCGTGAACGACACGACGATCGAATGCACCTCGCCGATCGGAACGCCGGGGATGCGCGTCGACGTCGTCGTTCGCAACACGGGCGGCCAAGGCAAGCTCACGAACGGCTTCACGTACCTGGCCCTCGCGGCGCCGCGCAGCGACTTGAGCGGTGACGGCATCGCGGACCTCGTCGTGAGCGCCCCGAGCGACGACACCGCCGGGAACGACGCCGGCGCGGTGTACATCTTCTTCGGCACCGACGCGGTCGGCGGCGTCCCGAGCGTGACTTCCGCGCAAGCGGACGTCGTCCTGCTGGGTCTCGCCGCGGGCGACAACTTCGGGCTGAGCATCCGCACCGGCGATCTCAACGGCGACAAGCAGGACGATCTCCTGGTCGGCGCCGACCGAACCGACTCGGCGACGGTCACCGATTCCGGCGCGGCCTACGTGTTCTTCGGCCCGCTCAGCGGTCCGGCCCCGATCGACGCGTCGTCGGCGAACTTGAAGTTCTGGGGCGACAGCGGCACGGCCGGCGATCGCTTCGGCTCGTTCGTCGAAATCGGCGACGTCACCGGCGACGGCAAGTCGGACGTGCTCGTGTCCGCCGTCGGCGCGGACGGCACCGGCCCGGCGAAGCAAGACGTCGGCTGCGTGTTCGTGTTCAAGGGCGGCGCGCAGCTCGTCAGCCAGGGCGCGTCCTCGGCGTCGATCAAGATCTTCGGCGAGCTCCTGAACGACCAGATCGGCTCGTCGATGGGCTGCGGCGACCTCAACGTCGACGGCATCCAAGACGTCGCGATCGGATCCCCGCTGTACGACCCGCGCGTCCCGGTGTTCCTCCAGAACGCGGGCGGCGTGCACGTGTTCTTCGGCGGCCAGACGTTCGACAGCGGCTCGATCGTCGACGCGGAGGCCGTCTTCACCGGTGAAGCGATCGAAGATCAGTTCGGCACGAGCATCGTCGTCACCGACATCAACTACGACGGAACGATGGACCTCGTCGCGGGCGCGCCGATGAACGACGCGAACGAGACGGACTCCGGTCGCGTGTACATGTTCTTCGGCGGCGCCGGCTTCACCGGCGAGCGCGCGAACATGGCCGACGTGAAGCTCTCCGGCCTGCCGAACCTGTATTCCTTCGGCACGTCGTTCAGCACGGGCTACATCAACGGCGACGCGATGCTCGACCTCGTGATCGGTGCGCCGCTCGCGGATTACCTCAACGACCGCAACGGGCGCGCCTACGTGTTCCTCGGCGGTACGACGCTGCAAGACGCCGTCGCGAATCAGGCGTTCGCCACGTTCAACGGCGAAGCAGTGTCGCTCGATCGGTTCGGCAGCGGCCTCAGCGCGACCGACTCCAACGACGACGGCTACGTCGATCTCGTGACGTCGTCCATCTACAACGGCAACGGAGCGGGACGCATCTACGTGTTCCACGGCGGCAGCATGAACGGTCAGAACCTGGCCGTGCACGCGAACACGAAGCTCTCTGGCGCGACGACCGGCGGGCGCCTTGGCACCGCCATCGCCCCGGGACAATGACGCGAGCGTCGCGCTGATCAAACGCTCGAGACGACGACGGGTGGCCGTCCCAGGGACAGCCACCCGTCGTGTCCTTTCACGGCGCTCCCGCGCCGGCGGCTCACTGCCAGGGTCGATTCAGGAACGCGAAGACGCCGCCGCCGTTCGGCGTGTTCTTGCTCGCGGACGCGGTGACGGCGACGTCCGTGCGACCGTCGCCGTCGATGTCGCCGATCGCGAGCCGGCCGCGCGTGCGCAGTCCGGGCAAGCGCCCTTCACCTTTGAACTTGCCGGTGCCGTCACCGATGTAGATGACCGCACCGCTGGCGCGGGTCATCACGACGAGGTCCTGCTTGCCATCGCCGTTCATGTCCGCGGCCTTGACGTCTCGGTAATCGTCGTCGCGATCCAGACCCTGATCGATCTGCTCCCAGCGCTTCTCGGCCGGCCTCCATTGGTACACGCCGATCGCGTTTCGCTTGCCGGGCGGGTCGCCGGGATCGGTGACCTTGCACACGACGAGCTCGGGCTGCGGGGCGCCCGTGATGTGCGCCACGGCGAGCGCTTGCAGCGAGTTGCCGATCTTCGGGTTGGGGAGGTTGGTCGAGATGTCCTCCCACTGGAGCGTGTCCGCGCCGCGCGTCAGAAAAACTTTCGCGCCTTCGTTCGTGGTGGCGACGATGTCGTCGCGCCCGTCCCCGTCGATGTCCGCGAGGTCGATGACCTTGCCGAACGTCATCTCGTGCAAGAGCAAGCGCGACTCGGGTCGGCGAGTGAAGTTGCCCTTGCCGTCCCCCGTGAACACGGACAGGCCGCCCTTGAAGTGTCCGACGCCGACGATGTCCACGAAGTTGTCGTCGTTCAGTCGACCCGCGGCGATGTCGAGCAGCAGGAACGTGTTCTCGATGGGGGACTCGGCGCGCTTCCACTGCATCTGACCGTCGTTCAGGTACACACGCAGCGCATCGGTGTGCGCGCTCACCAAGAGATCGGGCACGCCGTCGGAATTGACGTCGGCCGCGCGGGCCGGCCCGTAGGCCATGTCGCGCGGGAGTCCTTCGATCCGCAGCTTCCAACCTCCTCCCTTCACCGATTCCCAAACGCTGTAGCCGTCCTCTTCCCGGTTCGAAGCGACGAGGTCCGCGAGGCCGTCGTTGTTGAAGTCGTAGAGCAGCGGGTAGCCGAGCCACGTCCCCGAGCGGGGCAGTCCGGCGGATACGTCGACAAACGGGATCTCAGGAAGCTTCGGAGGCGTGTGCGCGTTCGCCGTCGGGTCGTTGAGCGGATCGCTGAACGGGTTGACCGGCGCGCCGACGCCGACCGAGGTGGAGGCATCGGGCGGCGGCGCGGGAGCGTCCGAGCACGTGCTCAGCAGCCAGAGGCCGATCGATCCGATGCAGAGGCAGAGAACGGTCGCGGTCGTGGTGGATCTGCGCATGAGGCTGAAGTCTCGGATTGTGTCGCGCGGCCTTTGCGATGCTGTATATTTGGGGGAGTTCGCCCAGGGGCGTGGTGGATCCACGGCCCGGGGCGCGTCGCCGGAGTCTATCCCTACGACATCGGCAGGACGCGTCCGCAACCCAAGTTCACCCCTTGCGCCCTCGGCCACTGCTGGTTCAAATGCGTTTTCCTGCTCTTTGCGTGGTATCCAGAATGTCAGGTAGTTCCCGACCAATCCCAGGCAATCTCCAGCAGGGATGCCTGAAGATTTCTCTTGCGGACGCGCGAGGGGAGATGATATGCATCTTCCTTGTGAAGCGCGCCGGAGGAGCGGGAGCCTGAGTCCTTCAGGAGTCAGCCTTCTGGACCCGCGAGTTGCGATTCGAGTTTGCCTCGGCTTGGTCGACTTGGGCCATCCGAAAGAAAAGTGACCTAGGCTTCAACTTCTTCCTACACACAGAGAAAGCATCATGAGATTCAACAAGTTTGTCCTTTCGGGTTTCACTGCCCTGGCCACGCTCGGAATGGCTTCCGACGTCCTGGCCAACGGCCGTAATCCCGGCAGCCTCCTGCTGTATCCGGAGTTCGACAACCGTCAATCGAACCTGACCCTGATCTCGGTTACGAACACGAATGAAGACACGAGCTTCTTCGGCAACACGAGCATCTTCTCGGGTACGGTCCGCGTCGAGTTCATCTACATCGCGAAGTACAACACGCAGCACCAAGTGATCGACTGCACCGAGTTCAACCGTACGGAGACCCTCACTCCGAACGACACGTTCGCGGCGCTGACGAGCTTCCACAACCCCGGCTACGAGCAAGGCTACGTGTACGCGTTCGCCAAGGCGGCGTACGGCCCGAACATCGGCCAGCCCATCACCTTCAACTGGCTGATCGGCAACACGCTCGCGATCAAGGGATTCGAAGCGCTCGATTACTCGATCAACCCCGTCGTGTTCAAGGGCCTCACGGCCCCGGGTTCGCCGACGGACGTTGACGGTGACGGCAACCGCGACCTCAACGGCGACGGCGCCGGTGCGGAGTACGAAGGCGTTCCGGATCAGATCCTGATCCCGCGCTTCATCGGCTCGAGCGCGCAAGCGCTCAGCTCGAGCCAGTTCTCGAGCGAGATGATCCTGATCGCGCTCTCGGGCGGCACCGCCTTCACGACGCGCGCGAACTTCTGGATCTACAACGACAACGAAGAAGCCTTCTCGGCGAACTTCATCTTCAAGTGCTGGGACCGCGTCCCGCTGCTGCAAATCAGCAACGCGTTCCTGAACAGCTTCCTGGCCAACCAGACGAACGACAACCCGAACGAGATCTTCGGCATGCCGAATCGCGAGTCGGGCTGGGTCCGCGTGTACGGTGGCAGCCAGAGCTCGGGTGCTGAGTCGATCACGGACGCGGCGATCTACGCCGTGCTCATCGAGAAGCTCGGCTACACGTACGCTGCTGCTGACCTGCCCTTCGAGACCGCCGCGCTGCAAGCGAACCGCAACGGCTCGCTGCTTCCGACCGGTCCGTTCGGCGACGGCGACCCGAACGCGGTCAACTTCGACCAGCAGTGATCGTCTGGCGGTTAACCCGACGCAACTAGGGTCCACCGGATAGTCTTAGGGGCCAGGAGGTGCAAACCTCCTGGCCCCTACTCACGTTCAGAGGGCCTCACTTCGCCGGGGCCCGCTCCGCAAGCAACGAGACTTTCGTCATGATCCACTCCGCCGCATCCCGCTCCGCTCTCCTCATCGCCGGGCTCGTGCTCACCGCCCTGCCCGCGTGCAACCCGCAATCCGCCGCCGACGCCCCGCAGACCGCACAGGTCCGCGCCAAGCCGCAACCGACCGAGGAAAGGCTCGTCGAGCGTTCCAAGGCGCGCTGGGGCTGCGTCTCCAAAGGCGATTGGATCGCGGCGTACGACTTCGTCACCCCCGAACAAAAACAAGCGCTCCCGCTGGCTCAGTTCCTCCCCGGCAAGGACCTGCACGAGTACGCCAACCCGCAAGTCCAGAAAGTCCTGAGGATCGAAGGCGAAAAGGGATACGTCCTGGCCAGCGCCGTTTGGACGCCGCACCACCCGCAGCTCCAGCAAGTGAAGCTCGAGCCGGGTCAGACGCTCACGCAGGAATTGAAGATGATCGAGACCTGGGTGTGGGTCGACGGCGATTGGATGTACTTCACCGCCGAAGGCGACACCGAATTCCTCGAGAAGCACCCCGAATTCTTGAAGCCGCCGACGAACGCCGCGCCCGGGTCCGATTCGCCGGCTCCCACCGACTCGAAGGCCGGGTAGTCGAGCGTCCGCCGGCCGGCGATTGATCGCCGAGTGCCCCGGCTCGACACGAGTGCGCAATCCCGCAAGCCGTGGTCCCCCACGGCTTGCGCTGCTTTTCAGGCCGCATACCCCGTCCGCAATGAAAAGCAATTTTGTTCTTCCCAAAATTGCGCCGGCCGGACAGGATGGGCCTTGTTGAATGCACGTTCCTGCCGGACCGGCCTGATACGCGGTTTGGCGAGTCCCGCTGCCCGTGCGCAGCGGAATTCGGCCTGACCGCCCGGGACGGAAGGCCCGGTGCCAGGGGGCTCCGGGAGTGCATTCGCGAGGAGGAAAGAACAATGCGATTTCGCCGTTCGGCGTCGGTGGCCGCGTCACTCGCCGCAATCTTGGCCTTGGTTCCGTCGGTCCGCGCCGATGGTCAGACCCCGGGGAGCCTCCTGCTCTACCCGGAGTTCGACCACACTCCCGGCCGCAACACGCTCCTGACCGTCACGAACACGGATCCCGACCTCGACGGGTCGTCGGTCCGCGTCGAGTTCGTGTACATCAACGGCGATCCGTCGCCGAGCCTGCTGTGCACGGAGTTCAACGCGACCGTCGTTCTCACTCCGAACGACACGCTGAGTCTCTTCACGAGCGCCCAGAATCCGACCGCGCAGCGCGGCTACGTGTACGCGTTCGCGAAGGACAACTTCGGACGCGCGATCTCCCACAACTGGTTGATCGGGGAAGAGATCATCACGGACGGGTTCGCGTCGTTCGAGCACTCGTTCACGGCGTACTCGTTCCGCGCGATCGGACCGCAGGGCGCACTGACCGACGTCGACGCGGGCGGCTCC
>CAZQHA010000159.1:0-9390 GCA_964592795.1 uncultured Planctomycetaceae bacterium
GCGCGCCGCCGAAGCGACCGCGGAGCGGCCGTCCAGACCTCTCACGCCGCGGACATGCTAGCCCATCGGCGCGGGCGGCACACCCCGCGACTTGTCTTGCCCCGCGCGCGGGCGGCTCCTAGCCTGCGCCGTCCCGCCGCCGGCGACCACGCCTCGATGAGCCAGAACGAGCCTTTCGTCACCTACCTCGAGCTCCGGGAATCGAACGCCGAAGGGGACGCGGGAGCGGGGCTCTCCCACTCGTCCGCGGGCCTCGTGCTCCTCCACGTGCTCGAGCTCGCCGCGTACGGCGAGCCGCGCGGCGCCGTCACGATCGTGCACGACGCGGGTGAGCACGGCGGCCGCTACCTCGACCTCGCGCGCGATCTGGCGTCGCGCGACTGGTCGATCGCGTTGCCGGACTTGCGCGGGCACGGTCGCTCGGAAGGCGCGCGCGGACACTCGAACGGCATCCGCGAGGTCATCCGCGACATCGGCGACGTGCAAGACCATCTCGCGTATCGCCAGCCCGAAGTGCCGAGGGTGCTGATCGGTCAGGGGCTCGGCGCTCTCTACTGTCTCGCGTACGCGTGCGAGCGCGCGGACGGCGTCGCCGCGCTCGTGCTCGCGGCGCCGCTCCTCGAGCCGCGCTTCGAGAAGCCGCAATCCGGCGGCGGGTTCATGAAGCTCTTCAAGAAGCCCGGACCGACGAGCGCCGGCCGGATCGGCTGGCCGGCCGACGCTCTGTCGAGCGATCCGGCCGAGCACGCGCGCCGCGCCGCCGATCCGCTCGTGCACGACGAGATCACGCTGCGCGCCGGCGAGCAGGCCAGCGAGGCGGCGGCGAAGTACGCGCCGTCGCTGGCGCGACTCTCGATGCCGGTCCTCGTCGTGCACGGTTCGAGCGACACGATCGCGTCCCCCGCGAAGTCGCGCGCGCACGCGAGCGGCTCCGTCGACTACCAGGAGTTCGACGGGTTGCGCCACGACCTCTTCCACGAGACGCGCGCGCGCGAAGTGTCGTCGTTCGTCTGCGACTGGCTGGACCGGCGGCTCGCGCGCTGACGCCGCGATTCAATGCGGCTCGCCGGCCGCGATCCAGTCGCGCAGGATCACGAGCGCGCTCCAGCTGTCGCGCCGCGACTTGCGGTGCTCGCCGTGGAAGCCGGCCTCGCGCAGGAGATCCTCGGCCGCCTTCGTGGAGAGGTGCTCGTCGTAGGGGAGGACCTCGATCGAGGGAAAGCGCGCGCGCAGTCGCTCGATGAACCCGCCGACTTCGAGCGCGCGTGCTCCGAGCGAGCCGTCGGCGTGCCGCGGCAGCCCGACGAGGAACACGGCGACGTCACGATCGGCGACGAGCGTCGCGATGTGGTCGAGGAGCTCGCGGCCCGATCCCGAGCCCTCGAACGTTCCGATCGGCTGCACGGTGACGCGCAAGGGATCCGCGACCGCGAATCCGGTGCGCTTCGCGCCGTGATCGATCGCGATGACCGCTCCCGCGCGCGCCATGCGTCACAAGAAGGTCGGACCTTCCTCGGCCAGCCGCGCGACGATCTCCTTGACCTCCTGCGCGCGCTCGCGCGGGCACACGAGGACGGCCTTGCCGGCGCGCACGACGACGAGGTCGCGCACGCCGATCAGCGCGACGAGCTCGCCCTTCCCGCCGTACACGATGCAATTCTGCGCGTCGAGCGCGACGACGCGCGCGCCTCCGACCGCGCAGTTGCCGCGCGCGTCGAGGGGGTGCACGTCCGAGAGCGCGGCCCAGGAGCCGACGTCGCTCCACGTGAACCCGATCGGCACGACGCGCACGTTCTTCGCCTTCTCGAGCACGGCGACGTCGATCGATTCGAAGGGCAAGCTCGGGTAGACGCGTTCGATCGCCTCGACCGTGCGCTCCGCGACCGCGCGCGAGAGCGGCTGCCACGTGGCCGTCGCGTGCTCCGTCAGCGCGGTCACGATCGAGCGCGTGCTCCACAGGAAGATGCCCGCGTTCCAAAAGAAGCGCCCGCTCGAGAGGAACTCCTTCGCGCGCGCCAGGTCCGGCTTCTCGACGAATCGCGCGACCAAGTGCACGTCGATCCCGTCGTTGCCGCTGGTCCGCGCGCCGGCCTCGATGTACCCGTACCCGGTCGCGGGCGACGTCGGCCGGATCCCGAACGTGAGCAGCACGTCCGCGCGCGCGACTTCGTCCGCCGCGGCCTGGAGCGCGCGGCGAAAATCCGCGACCGGCTCGATCACGTGATCCGACGGCAGCACGACGTGCACCGAATCGGGATCGCGTCGCGCGATCTCGAGCGCCGCCCACGCGACGGCGGCCGCGGTGTTGCGGCCCGTCGGCTCCGCGAGCACGTTCTCCGGCGGGATCTTGCGCAAGAACTTGCGCACGAGCGCCGCGTGCTCTCGCGACGTGACGACGAACGTCTCCTCCGGCCCGGCGAGCCCTTTGAGCCGCGCCGCGGTGTCGGCGATCATCGTGCGCCGGCTCGCGATCGGCAGGAACTGCTTCGGCAGAGCCTTGCGGCTCGCGGGCCAGAAACGCGTGCCGATGCCTCCGGCGAGGATGACGGCGAAAAGGCGCGGGGACGGCATCTCAGAAGCGCGGCGGGAGCTCGGCGAAGCCCGGCAAGGGCAGCGCACGGTAACGATCGATGTTCCGGCCGAAAAGGCTCGTGAACGGACCCTTGAGGATGACCTCCGGCCGCGCCATGTCGCCGCGGATCGCGACCGAGAGGAGCTGCTTCTGGATCGAGTACAGGATGCGCGCGAACGGCCCCAGCCGATCGATCAGGTCGTAGCGCACCTCCAGGTCGTGCTTCAGCCGCCCGTCGAAGTCGACCGAGCCCTTGCCGACGAGCTGCACGATCGGGCTGTGCGCCGCGATGTCGGTCATCTGCACCGCGCCGTTCTTGACGCGCACGTTCGTCGCCATCTGGTCGAAGACCGCGGTGTTGTCGAGCCCGAGCTGCGAGAAGAGCTCTCGGAAGACCGGCACCGACCACAGGCGCGACTCGCGCACGAGGATCGAGCCCGATCCCTCGATGCCGAGCAGGTTCTCCGTGTTCCCCGTCAAGCGCATCTGGCAGTTGAGCAGTCCCTTCGTGGCGATGTTCGACGGGAAGAGCCCGCGCAGGACGCCCGCGACGCTGACGTTCTCGAGGTTGAGCGCGAGCTGGAACGGATACGGCTCCGCGAGGTCGATCGAGAACACCGTGCCGCCGAGCGTCGCGTCGACGCCGAGCGGGCGCACGCGTCCGCCTTCCAGCTCGCCGCTGACGTTCTCGATCGCGAGGCGCGGCTCGACGTACGTGAACAAGAGGTTCGCGGGGCCGAGATTGCGCCCCGCGATCTCGCCGTAGAGGTCGTCGATCCGCCCCCACGCGCGCACGCGGCCGCCTTCGAGCGCGAGGTGCTCGATGCGCGCCGACGCGGAGCGCACGGAGATCGGGAGGCCGAGCTGGACGGACATGTCGTTCGGCGTGATCCGACCGCTGAACTCGACGCGATCGCCGCCGCGCGGCGAGCCCGACAAGCGGATCTCCGCGTCGTCGACGTCGATCCAACCGCGCCACTTGAGGCCAGTCAGGAGGCCTTCGACGGTTTCGGCGCTCAAGAACGCGCGCAAGTGCTGAGGGTCGAGGGGGAGATCGCGCGCGCTGAGCCGGATCGTCGATTCGTAGCCGTCCGCGGTCGTCGCAAAGCGCGCCTCCGAAATCTCGACCGGCGTCTCGGCGATCCGCGCGCTCAGGTCGGTGCCGACGATCGCCTTGTCGCGCCACTCGACCACTCCGCGCAACCCGTCGAGCCGGACGTCCTCGCCGCTCGACACCGTGTTGTCGCGCAGGAAGATCCGCGCGCGGTTCGACGCGGCGTCGCGCGCGCCCGCGGAGTCGAACTCGGCGACGAGATCGAGCCGCCCCTCGACGCGCAGCGCGGTGAGATCGATGTCGGAGGTCTCGCCGGGAGTGCGCAGCGCTTGTCCCAGGCTGCCGAGCAGTCCTTTGTTCGCGGGATCGATGCCGGCGCCGTAGAACGAGAACGGCTCGCCCGGCAATCGGGCCGTGAACGCCACCTGGACGTCGGGACCCCATTCGCCGACGAGCGGGATCAGCCGAACTCGAGCCGCCGGACTCTCGCCCGCCGCCTCGCGCGCCGTGACGATCACGCGCCCGCGCACCTCGCCGGTCACCATCTTGAAGTCGGACGGATTGATCTGCACGGGCTCGCGCGGCGTGACTTCGGTGGCCGTGTGCACCGGGCCGCCGGCCGCCGGCTTCGCGCGCACGTAGCCGATGTCGACGAACCCGCGCGGCGTGATGCGCTCGATCGCCTGGCCGATGTCGGGGTGCTGCGCGACGACGATGCGCTTGTCGTCGCCGGTCAGCGAAAACCGCTCGGCCGTGATCTCGAAGTACGCGATCTCGTCGATCGGCTTGCCGTTCGCGTGCGCGTTCGCGGGGTCGGTCTCGAGGCGCGCGGCGGCGCGCATGCGACGCGCGGTCGCGAGCTCGCCCTCGACCGCGAGCGAGAGCCCGCGCTCCGACGTGCCGTCCGACGCGAACTCGAGTCGCCCGCGCGTCTTTTTCACGGGCACGGGGAGGTCCTTCCACGTGAGCCCGACGTCCTCGAGCCCCAGACGCGCGTGGACCGACGCGTACGGCCGCTCGGCGATGCGCTGGATGTGCACGTCGACGGCGAGCGTGCCGCCCGCCGGTCGGAGCGGCTCCCAAGTGCTCGCGGGGGGCATCGCGCCCGAGAGCCCGCGCAAAGCGGCGTCGAGGTTCGCGTCGACCGCGAGCGACTCCGTCGAGAAGCGCAGATCGAGCTCGGCGTAGCCGTGTCCGGGCGCCTCGGGCAAGAGGTCGCGGCGGTGCGCCTCGATCAGACCTGCGCCGCGGATCCGTCCGCTGCCGTGGTCGGCGACGAGCTCGGAGAGCCCGATCACGAACGGTCGCGTGCGCGTCGGCGATCGCGCGTACACCGCGGTGCCCGCGATCCCTCGCAGCGGAAGCGGGAAGCCCTGATCGCGGAGTCCGTTCGAGTGGTTCGGCCATCCGCGGTACGTGAGTCCTCCGTCGCCGTGCAATCCGAGCTCGACGCCGACCTCGAGCGCGGCGAGCGGGTCGGTGTTGGCCGGACAGCGCAGCGACGCCCACAGCTCGGCGGTGCCGCGCGGCTCGAGGCTGTCCCATGCGCGCCGCACCGCCGCGCTGTTCTCCGCGATCTCGAGGATCCGCTCGTCGAACGCGAGCTTCTCGAAGTGGAGCGACGCGCGCGCCATCGCACCCGCGTCCTCTCCGAGCGTCGCGCGCAGTTCGAATTTCTGCGCGTTCCAGAAGCCCTGCACCTCCGCGCGTCCCTGCCAGGCCGCGGGCGCCCACGGCTCCGCGCCGTCGCGCGGCGCGTACTGCGCGGCGAGCTCGATCTGGAGCCCGTCGCACGTCTGTCGGCCCTCGGCGATCCGAATCGATCCGTCGGTGAGCGAGAGCCGCGCGCGGGCGCCGCGCTCCAGGCCGAACTCGTCGCCGAGCCGCATCACGCCGTGCGCTTCGAGCGCGAGGCTTCCGCGTGGAGCGAGCACGCGCGCGTCGTCCAGCCACGTCCCGTCGGGAAGGCTCTCAGGATCGACGCGCAAGTTCGTCGCCGAGGCCGTGACCTCGAACTCGTCGGGCTTCGTCTCGCGTCCCGAGAGGAACACCTCGCCCGGCGCGCCGCTCGCGCTGACCAGCGTCGGAACGAGCCGGCCGGTGAGCTGCGGCGATCCGTCCTCCGCGGTGCGCACCACGAGGTTCACGCGACCGAGCGGCAGCCGGCCCAAGCGGCGCGTGACGTAGTCGATCTGGACGCCGTCGACGTACACGGTCGGGATCTTGGGTCGCACGTCGGCTTCGCGCCGGCGCGCGGCGAGGTTCTTCGCGAAACCCTCGATCCCGGAGATCAGCGCGGGCGCGATGCGCACGTGGCCGTCGTGCATCTCGATCTCCGAGATGGCGAGCCACGGGCCGTCGAAGAGCTCGAACCGCACGCGCGCGCGCTCGAGGCGGATCGATTCGCCACCCTCGCCGAGCGTCAGACCCTCGAGCTCGACCGCCGGTTGGAACCAGCGCAGCACGGCCCGATCGAGTTGGACGTCGTGGCCCATCGATCCGGCCTCGGACGCGAGGATCTCGCGCACGACGGAGGTCAAGACGCCCAGCTTCTCGGCCGCGAACAGCGTGGCGACGACGAGGAACGCGAGCCAACCGACCGTCGAGCCGACCCGCGCGGCGACTCGCGCGAGCGCGTTCATGGCTCGGCGCCGAGCCTCGAGCGCTCGATCTCGCGCGCCCCGAGCTCGCGAGATCGAGCGAGCGGATCGGTCTGCGACGGGATGTCGAGCTCGCCGCCGCCCAAGTACGTCCGCCGCACGCGCTTGCCGATCGAGCACGTCACCTCGTACGAGATCGTGCCCGCGTGCGCGGCGACTTCCTCGACCGTGACCGACTCGCCGCCGTTCGATCCGATCAACGTCACGAGATCGCCGACCGTCACCCCTTGGATGTGGCCGACGTCGATCGTCGTGTAATCCATCGAGATCCGTCCGATGATCGGCGCACGCTGCCCGCGCACGACGACTTCGGCGCGATTGCCGAGGCGCCACATCACGCCGTCGTTGTATCCCACGGGAAGCGTCGCGATGCGCGTCGCGCGCTCGGCGCGCCACGTGGACGCGTAGCCGACCGGAGCTCCCGCGGGGAGGTCCTTCAAGAAGACGACTTGGCTCTTGAGCGACATCAGCGGCCGCAGATCGCCGGCACCGGGCAGATCGACGGGCAGGATGCCGTACGCGCTGATGCCGGGCCGTACCGTGTCGTAACGCGGGCGCAAGTTCGTGAAGATCGCGGCCGAGTTCGCCATGTGGATCCAGCCGCGCAGGAGGCCCTCGTCGCGCGCCTGGCGCAGGACGTCCTCGAAGAGTCGGCTCTGCGCGAACGTGCTGGCGGCGAGCGCGCCCTCCGTGGCGCTCACGTGCGTCATCACGCCGGCGAGCTCGAGGTGGCTCGACGTGCGGATGGCGCGCATCAAGTCCAGCGCGCGCGAGGGCAGGACGCCCAGGCGCCCCATCCCGGTGTCCACGTTGAGATGGACGCGCGCGCGCAGGTTCATGCGCCGCGCGAGGTCCTGGATCATCGCGCAGCGATCGGCGGAGTGCAGCGCGAGCTGCACCTCGTGCCGCAGCGCGTCGGCGGCTTCGTCGTCGACGATCGTCCCCAACACGAGGATCGGGACGCGCAAGCCGGATTGCCGCAGCTCCAGCGCCTCGGCCGCCGTGCCCACGCCGAGCGCGGCGACGCCGCAGCGCACCGCGTGGTTCGCGATCGCGACCGCGCCGTGCCCGTACGCGTCGGCCTTGACGACGAGCATGACGCGCACGCCCGGTCCGGCGCGCCGGCGGATCACCGCGAGGTTGTGAGTGAGCGCATCGAGATCGATCTCGGCCCACACGCGGTACGCGTTCACGACCGCAAGCTAGCGCTCGCGTTCTCGTCGATCCAGGGTCCGTCAACGACGGCGCTGCGTCGCGGCGAACGGTCGCAAGTAGAGCGGCTGCACGTCGCGCGGCTCGTGAGCGCCGTCGCGCGCGAGCCGCGCGAGCCCGAGCCGCGCGAGGTGCGTGGCTTCCGGCACTCGGTCGATGACGAGGCGTGCCCGGTGCTCCGCGGAGAGCGCCGCGGCCTTCGCGACGGTCTCGTCGCCAAAGATCGGCCCTCGGGGAGGCAGCTTCACGCCGAGCTCGGCGCGCGTGACGACGCAGGGCGGGCAGAGCGCCGTCACGTCGTGCTCGGTGCGCCGGTAGTGCGCGAAGTAGAGCGCCTCCTGGCGCGCATCGAGCAGGTAGACCGCCTCCTCGTCCGGTGCGAGCGCTCCGTAGACGAGCGTCTCTCCCGAAGGAACGCCGAGCATCCGGGCGCCCGTTCCGCGCGCGAGACCGATCGCGGTCGCGATGCCGACGCGCAGGCCCGTGTAGCTGCCCGGTCCGGTGCCGACCAGGACTGCCTCGATCTCCGCCGGCGCCGATCCCAGCTCGGCCAGCGCGTGCGACAGCGCGGGGAGGACGTCGCTGGCGTGAGCCCGCGAGCGGTCCAAGTGGACGGAGAGCTCGCGGCCGCCGACGCGCACGGCGATCGACGCGGCGCGCGTCGAGGTCTCGAGTGCGACGACCGCCATCCGACCGTCAGGCGCCGATCTCCTCGGCGACGACGTTGGCGAGCTCCTGCGCCAGGGTTCGCGTCCGGTCGGGATCCGGGCCTTCGACCATGACGCGCGCCAAGGGCTCGGTGCCGGAGTAGCGCAAGAGGACGCGACCGTCCTCGCCGAGCTCGTCTTCGAGGCGCGCGCGCGCCGCCGCGACGCGCGGCAGCTCGCTCAGGACCGGCTGGCGGCGGACCGGGACATTAAGGAGGACCTGGGGGAACGGCCGGTAGGGGGCGGCGAGCTCCGAGAGCTTCTTCTTGGTCTCGCGCAGCACGCGCAGGACGCGCAGCGCGGTGTAGATGCCGTCGCCGATGTAGAAGTGATCGGCGCCGAACACGATGTGCCCGGACTGCTCGCCGCCCAGCGACAGGCGTTCGCGGCGCAGCGCCTCGACGACCCGGCGGTCGCCGACGTCGACGGTGACGACGCCGACGCCGACCTCCCGGAGAGCGCGGTGCAGCCCGCGATTGCTCATCACGGTCGCGACGATGCGCTTGTCGGCGAGGGCGCCGGTGCGCGCGGCATGATGAACGAGCAGCGTCAGGATGCCGTCGCCATGCACGACCTCGCCGCGCTCGTCGACGAGGACGCATCGGTCGCCGTCCCCGTCGAGCGCGATGCCGAGCGTCGCTCCGTGGGAGCGCACCTCGGCCTGCAGCATCGCCGGCTGCGTCGCTCCGCACTGGCGGTTGATGTTGTCGCCGTCGGGCTCGGCGGCGCGCGCGATCACCTGCGCGCCGAGCCGGCCGAACACCCGCGGCCCGACGCGGCTCCCGCCGCCGTTCGCGCAGTCGAGCACGATCGTCATCCCGTCGAGCGAGAGCCCCGCCGCCGCTTTGTCGACGAGATACGCGAGGTAGTCGGTCTCGAGCTCTCCGTCGACCCGGAGGGCCGACGCCGCGAGCTCGACCGCGGGCTCCGCGACGAGGCGCCGTTCGATGGCGATCTCGAGCTCGTCCGAGAGCTTCTCGCCTTGGTCGGAGAAGACCTTGATGCCGTTGTCCTCGGCGGGGTTGTGCGACGCGCTGATCATCGCGCCGATCTGGAAGCCCTCGAGACGCGTCAGGAGCGCGAGCCCGGGCGTCGTGATCAGGCCGGTGCTCGTGACGTCGAACCCGTGGGTCGCGAGACCGCGCGCGAGCGCGGCTTCGAGCTCGGGTCCGGAGCGGCGGCCGT
>CAZQHA010000160.1:0-9371 GCA_964592795.1 uncultured Planctomycetaceae bacterium
GCTGGCGGCCTGGCTGGCCGGCTCGTGGCTCTCGTCGCGCGATCGCGTTCTCGCCGCGGACCGCATGGACCAGGAGCGCCGCTTCGAGCAGGACCTGCAGGATGGCTACGCGAACCTCGCGACGCGGCGCGCCGAGAACGCGGATCGCATCTTCGCGCACGCTCTCTCGCTGCGGCCGGACAGCGTCGAAGCGCTGGTCGGCCGCGCGATGGTGCACCTCGACGACAAGCGCGACGGGGAGGCGCTCGAGATCCTCGCGAAGGCACCGGATTCTCCGGCCATGGAAGCGATGCGCGCCGTGGCGGAGGGGCGAGCTCCCGCGCTCGACCTGGGACCGGAGTGGCTCGCCGGCGCGACGTCGATCGAGCTCTTCGTGGACGGCATGCGCATCTCGAAGCAGGCCGAGCGAGGTCCGCGTCACGAGCGCAAAGCGATGTTCCAGATGGCGACGGCGCGGTTCACCGAAGCCGTGAACCGATCGCCCGGAGCGCGCGCGTTCTTCCAGATGAAACGTGCGCTCGCGGCGCGCGATGCCGGCGACGAGGCCGGAGTGCGGTCGGCCGCGGCCGCACTGGTCGCGCTGTGGCCGGAATCGGCGCGGGCCGTCTTCACCGCCGGCAACGCGCTCACCAAGTACGACGCGGAGAGCGCGAAGCGGCTGCTGCGCCGGTCGATCGAGCTCGATCCGACCTGGGGGCCGCCGCACCAGCTCCTCGGCAACGTCCATTTCTTCGCGAGGGAGTACGAGGAGGCGGTCGCCGAGCAACTCGAGGCGATCCGCCTCGATCCGCGCGACGCCGACGCGTTCAACACGCTCGCGCTCTCGTACGGCTGGCAGAACTGCACGGACGACGCGCGCGCGGCGCACGCGGCCACGATCGCGCTCCGACCGCGCATGTTCGAGGCCTGGTCCAACCTGGGCAGCCTCGAGTTCAACGCCGGGAACGCGGAGGCGGCAGTCTCGGCCCTGCGCACGGCGACCTGGTTCGGTCCACAGGAGCAGATCACCCGCGAGATCCTCGGTCGTGCCCTCCACCGATTGGGGGACTATCCGGGAGCGCTCGCCGAGTACGAGATCGCGATCGGATTCAATCCGCGCGCCGACACGACGTTCGGGGCGATGGCGGCGGTGCTGATCACGATGCAGAACCCGGAGGACGGTTTGCTCGCGGCGGAGATCGCGCTGGAGCTGAACCCGAGCTACGCCGATCATGCGCGGCTGCGCGACATCGCGCTCGAGCGCTTGGAGCGCGCCGAGCCCCCGCGCTGACCCGCGACTTTTTTCGGAATCCCGGTGGTGGCGAACCGGGCGCTCGCAGATCGGCGAGCGGGATCGACCGCGGCCCACGGCGGGCCGTCGGCGGGATCCCGAAGACTTCCGGCACGGAGCCGATCGCCATGAAGACCCTGTTCTCGATCCCTGCCGGCGCGATTCTGGCGCCGGCGTTCCTCGCACTCCTGGCAACTCCATCCGCTGCGCAGTCGCCGCCGCCCGGCATCCTGCGCGCGAATCCGTCCACGCGCGTGCTGCACGACGAGCCGGGCGACGGCCGCTCGTGGGCGCTCGGCGCTTCGTGGAAGGCGAGCTTCGGCGCTGAAGGCGCCATCTATTACCCGCGCGTCGGAGCGGGCGAAGCGCGACGACTGCCGCACGCTCTGTCGCCGGACCGCGTGACGATCGGGGGCGAAGCGATCGAGTTCGAGCGCACCGTCCAGGCCGTCCGCAGCGGTGATCGCGTCGAAATGGACCGCGGCGCATTCGTGGAGCGCTACGACCTCGCGCCGGACACGATCGAGCAGTCCTTCGTGTTCGAATCGCTGCCGCGCGCGGGCGAGCTCGTCCTGCGCATCCCGGTCGCGAGCGAGCTCGAAGCCGTCGAGACCGACGCGGGCCTCGAGTTCCGCTCCGAGCGCGGCCGGATCACGTACAGCCGGGCCGTGACCGTCGACGCGCGCGGCGTGCGGACCTCGGCCGCGACGCGGATCGAGGACGGCGCGATCACGATCCGAGTGGCGGCGGACGTGCTGGCGAACGCCGAGCTCCCGCTCGTGATCGATCCGGTGCTCGGGGCGATCTTCCCCGACCTCACGCAGGACGACACGTTCTCGCTCGACGCGGCGTACGACGCCTTCGATCAGGTGTGGGTCATCGTGTACGAGAAGGTCTTCTCGGCGAACGATCACGACGTGATCGCGGAGATGTACGGCTCGACGGGTACCTTCATCGCGCGGGCGTCGATCGACGTCACCGGGGACAAGTGGGTCAAGCCGCAGATCGCCGACCTCGCGTCGGCGCACAAGTTCCTCGTCGTCGCCGGCTCGACGGCCGCGAGCAACGCCGCGAAGACGGTTCGCGGCCGCATCGCGGAGGGCAACGGCGCCCTGCTCACGACGGATCCGCAGATCTCGATCAGCGATGTCGTCGGCCTCGGCATCTACACCGAGCCCGACGTCGGCGGAGACTCGACGACGGATGCGCCCGGCAATTGGTGCGTCGTGTTCCAGCGCGAGGCCTTCGGCACCTTCACGATCGTGTACGTGCTGGTCGCCTCGAACGGGAACATCGCCGCGGGCCCGACCACGCTTCCGCAGCCCGCGAACAACTCCGACGGCAATCCGTCGATCTCCAAGGCGAACGGCGGCTCCGCGTGGCTCGTCGCTTTCGAGCGGTCCTTCTCGCTGAACCACTCCATCCGGGGCGCGCGCGTCTCGCCGTCGGGAGCGCTGATCACGCAGCCGTTCTTCGTCGGGGGATCCAACTTCATCGACGAGCCGTGCGCGTCGAGCCCGATCGACGGCACCGACCTCACCGCCGTCGTCTGGCAGGGCGGGCATCCCGTCATCCCCGGCGGCAGTTCGATCGCGATCGCGCTCCTCGACGGGGGAACCGTGCGGCACGTGGCGGACTTGATGACGCTCGAGAGCTCGTCCACCGCGTCCGAGAACCAGACCCAGCCGAGCGTCGACAGCGATGGCGAGCACTTCCTCGTGTCGTACTCGGAGTTCACGTCGCAGTTCGCGCACAACCGCCTGTACGCGACCGACCTCGCCGTCGTGGGGAACACGCTCCAGGTCGTGCAGGGTCACATGGAGCTCCAACCGGGCCTCGGTCAGTCGCAAGATCGATCGAACGTCGCCGCGGCGCGCGCGAGCGGCGCGCTCGCTCACCGCTACCTGGTGGTCTACGACTACCGCCAGAACGACGTCGACCACGACGCGGCCGGTCGCTTCGTCGAAGGGCTTCCCGGCGGTCCGACGCCGGGATCGTCGTTCTGCTCGGGCGACGGCTCGCTGCCGACGCCGTGTCCGTGCGTGCCGCCGAACACGGTTCCCAATCCCAGCGGCGAGGCCGGCCACGGCTGCGCGAACACGTTCAATCTCGACGGCGCGTTCCTGAGCGCGGCCGGCTCGCTGTCGCCGGACGCGATCCAGTTCACGTGCGACGTCGGCGGGAACTACGCGAGCTTCGCGCTGATGCTGAAGGGCGACGCGTCGAATCCGAGCGGTGTGGCGAACGGCGACGGAGTGCTGTGCGTCACGGGTTCACTCCGGCGCTTCGGCGGTCACAACGCAGGAACGGGCGGCGCGCCGCTCGGATCGTGGACGTTGCCGAACACGATCCAGACGAACTCGATCTCGGCGGCGAGCAGCCAGACTCCGGGCCAGACGGCGTACTACCAGCTCTTCTACCGCAATGCACAGGCGAACTTCTGTACGAGCGCGACGACCAACTGGTCGAATGGCTACTCGATCATGTGGCCTCCGTGACATGGGGGGACGTGTCCAGCCCCTGAGCGGACACGATTCACGTAGCGTCTTGTGCGAGGCTGAGCTGGAGCGAGCCGGTTCAGTCTCGCACGCTTTCGGATCGCGCAGAGAGCCAAGGGCTCTCTCGCACATGTGCTCGATCGGTTGGGCATTTGCCGCTGCAGCGGATCGCGGATAGCTTCTCTCGCTTCCATGACGACCATCGCACGCCGCAAGCTCACCGTCGTCGGCGCCGGCTACGTCGGCTCGACGTGCGCTCATCTCGCCGCGCAGAAGAACCTCGCCACCGAGATCGTCCTGATCGATGTCATCGAAGGGCGGCCGCAGGGCATCGCGCTCGACATGAACCAGTCGGCCGCCGTCGAGGGCTTCACGTCGCGCATCGTCGGCACGAACGATCCCAAGCAGACGTGGGACTCCGACGTCGTGATCGTCACCGCCGGATTGCCGCGCAAGCCGGGCATGAGCCGCTCCGACCTGCTCGAGGTCAACGGCAAGATCGTCGTGCAGGTCGCCGAGTACGTCCGCAGCGGCTCGCCCGACGCGATCGTGATCGTCGTCACGAACCCGCTCGACTCGATGGTGCATCTCTTCCGCTCGAAGTCGGGCTTTCCGGGCCAGCGCGTCATCGGCATGGCGGGCGTGCTCGACAGCGCGCGCTTTTCGTGGTTCATCTCCGAGGCGACGAAGAGCTCGGTCGTCGACGTCGACGCGATGGTGCTCGGCGCGCACGGCGACTCGATGGTGCCGCTGCCGCAGTACTGCACGGTCAACGGCGTCAAGCTCGGCGACCTCGTCGGCAAGGACCAGATCGCGCAGATGGCGACGCGCACGAAGAACGGCGGCGCGGAGATCGTCAACCTGCTCAAGACCGGCAGCGCGTGGTACGCGCCCGCGTCGTCCTCGGTCGCGATGGCGGCGTCGGTGCTCTTGGACCAGAAGCGGCTCCTGCCGTGCGCGTGCTTCTTGAACGGCCAGTACGGCTTCGAAGGCATCTACATGGGTGTTCCCGCGGTGCTCGGCCGCGCGGGCGTCGAGCGCATCGTCGAGATCCCGCTCGACAACGACTCGCGCGCGCAGATGCACAAGACGGCGGCCGCGATCGAGGCCGACGTCGAGCTCCTGCGGAAGCTGAAGCTCCTCTGAGCGATTGTCGACGCCGCACTACGCGCTGGCGCTCTTGACGGTCGTCTACGTGTTCAACTTCGTCGACCGGCAGATCCTCGCGATCCTGCTCGAGCCGATCCGCCGCGACCTGGGCGTGTCCGACAGCGCGATGGGCTTCCTCACGGGGCCGGCGTTCGCGCTCTTCTACACGTTCGCGGGCATTCCGATCGCGCGTTGGGCCGACCGCGGCGTGCGGCGCGACATCCTCGCGATCGGGCTCGCGCTGTGGAGCGCGATGACGGCGATGTCGGGCCTCGCCGTCCGCTACTGGCAGCTCGCGATCGCGCGCATCGGCGTGGGCGTCGGAGAGGCGGCGTGCGTTCCTACGTCGCACTCGCTGATCGCCGATTACTTTCCGCCGGAGCGCCGTGCGAGCGCGATGGCGATCTTCTCGTGCGGCATCAGCCTGGGGATCATGGCCGGCTTCGTCGTCGGCGGATGGATGAGCGAATCGCTCGGATGGCGGAGCACGTTCTTCGTCGTCGGCTTGCCCGGGCTCGCCCTCGCGCTCTGGCTGCGCCTCAGCCTCGCGGAGCCGGAGCGCTCGGCGGGCGCGCGCGTGGCGCAGCTCGAGCTCGGTCCGTCCCTCGCCGTCTTGTGGGGGTCGCGCACGTTTCGGCACGTGTGCCTGGGCGCTGGGATCGCGTCGCTCGTCGGCTACGCGCTCCTGACGTGGACGCCGGCGTACCTCGAGCGCACGTTCCGCATGCCGCGCGCCGAGATCGGACTGTGGCTCGGGCTGATCAGCGGCATCGGCGGGGGCATCGGAACGATCCTCGGCGGCGTCCTCGCCGACCGGTGGTCGCGGCGCGATCCGCGATGGCAAGCCTGGATCCCCGCGATCGGCCGATCGCTCTCTTTGCCGTGCTTCGTCCTCTTCACGCAGCAGACGAGCGCGACGGCGGCGATGTGTTGGCTCTTCCCGGGCATGGTGTTCGCGGGCACGTGGTTCGGACCGGTGTTCTCGTTGACGCAGGGGCTCGTCCCGCCCTCGATGCGCGCGTTCGCGTCGGCGGTCCTCTTGTTCGTCGTCAACGTGATCGGCCTGGGACTGGGCCCGCAGATCGTCGGCGTGCTCAGCGACTCCTTCGGCCTGCGCACGTCGCTCCTGTGCGTGTCGGTGTTCGAGGTGTGGGCCGCATTCCATTTCTGGCGAGCGTCGCGCGGGCTCGTGTTGGACACACGCGCGCTCGCAACGTAGAAACGCGCCGCCGATCGATGAACGGGCCCCCCGCGAAGCCGAGCCTGTCGCTGACCGTCGTGATGCCGGTCTTCAACGAGCGCTACCTCGTCGCCGAAGCGGTGCGGCGCATCCTCGCCGTGGAGGACGAGCGCATCTCGCGGCTCGACCTGGTCGTCGTCGACGACGGCTCGACCGACGGCTCGCGCGCGATCTTGGCCGAGATCGCCAAGGCGCATCCCGAGCGCGTCAAGCTCGTGCTGCACGGGAAGAACCAAGGCAAGGGCGCCGCCGTCGCGACCGGCGTCGAGCACGCGCGCGGCGACGTCACCGTGATCCAGGACGCGGACCTCGAGTACAGCGCGAGCGATCTGCCGAAGGTCGTCGCGCCGTTCCTCGACGACGACGCGGACGCGGTGTTCGGCTCGCGCTTCATGCCCGGAGGCTCGCGGCGCGTTCTCTACTACCGGCACTCGCTCGCGAACCGCGTCCTGACCGGGATGAGCAATTGGCTCACCGATCTCAACCTCACGGACATGGAGACGTGCACGAAGGCCGCGCGCACGACGCTCCTGCGCTCGATCCCGCTGCGCAGCCGCGACTTCCGCATCGAGCCCGAGATCACGTTCAAGCTCGCGAAGCGCGGCGCGCGCATCTTCGAGGTGCCGATCCGCTACTCCGGCCGGACGTACGAGGAAGGGAAGAAGATCCGCGCCAAGGACGGCGTGCTGGCGCTCGGCGCGATGGTCAAGTTCGCGCTGGTCGACGACATCTACAAGGACGACGAGCACGGCACGAACATCCTCGTCAGCCTGTCGAACGTCCCCAAGTTCAATCGTTGGATGGGGGACGTGATCCGCCCGCTGCTCGGCACTCGTGTACTGGAAATCGGCGCGGGCATCGGCAACCTGACGCGCGGGTTCGTTCCGCGCGACCGGTACACGGTCACCGACATCAACGAGATGCACCTCGACTATCTGCGCGGAGCCTTCCTGGGCCGGCCGTACCTCGACGTGCGGCGTTGCGACCTCGAGGACCCGCGGGACTTCGACGCGCTCGAAGCGGGATACGACACGGTCGTCTGCCTGAACGTGCTCGAGCACGTCGGCGACGAGGCCGGCGCGCTCGCGAACATCCGGCGCGCGCTCGTGCCCGGCGGACGGGCGGTCGTGCTCGTGCCGCAGGGCCCGCGGCTCTTCGGCACGCTCGACGAGGTGCTCGAGCACAAGCGCCGCTACACGCGCGCTTCGCTGCGCGAGGCCGTCGAACGCGCCGGCTTCGAGGTGGAGCGCATCTTCGACTTCAATCGATCGACGACGCCAGGTTGGTGGTGGAACGGGAAGGTGCTCCAGCGGCGTCACTTCGGCCGGCTGCAGATGAAGATCGTCAACCACACGACGTGGCTCATGCGGCCGCTCGATCGCGTGCTGCCGTGGCCGGGCACGTCGCTGATCGCGGTGGCGCGGCTACGGTAGACCATGACGCCGTTCGTCCACGTGATCTTCGTCGCCGTCGGACTGCTCGCGGGGATCCTCCTCGCGCAGGAGGGCGGCTTTCGCGCCGGTCGTCGGGCCCGCGCCATGGGACACGGCGGCGCGGCGGACCCGCAGATCGGAACGATCCAAGGCGCGGTGCTCGGATTGCTCGGGCTCTTGCTCGCGTTCAGCTTCGCCGCCGCGGGCTCGCGTTTCTTCGAGCGCCAAGACCTGATCGTCAGCGAGGCGAACGCCATCGGCACCTCGTACCTGCGCGCCGAGCTCCTGGACGAGCCGCAGAGAACGGAGCTGCGCTCCGCCTTGAAGGCGTACGCCGAGCACCGCGTCTCGATCTCGAAGAAGCTGTCGGACGGGTGGCAGGCGGCCTATCTGACGGAGGTCGAGCACCTGCACGAGCGGATCTGGCGCGCCGCAAAACAGGGCGTCGATCGGCGCTCGGAGCTCGCGCTGGCCGTCCTGAATCCGATCAACGAGCTGATCGATCTCCATTCCCTGCGCGTCCACGCGGCGCGCAAGCACATCCCGCAACTCGTGCTCTGGCTCCTCGTCGCGTGCTCGCTGCTCGCCGCGGCGGCGATCGGCTACGGCTGCGGGATGGAGGGGCACCGCCGGTGGGCGCTGACGATGACGTTGACGCTGCTCGTGTGGGCCGCGCTGTGGGTCACGATCGATCTCGACCATCCGCGCGCCGGCCTCTTGCAGCTCGACGACAGCGCGCTCTTGGAGCTGAAGCTCGAACGGCCGTGAGCTACCCTGGCGGGATGTCGACCACCCGCACCGAATCCGATTCCTTCGGCCCGATCCAGGTTCCCGACGACATGCTCTACGGCGCGCAGACGCAGCGCAGCCGCGAGAACTTCAAGATCGGCGGACAGACGTTCACGCGCCCGCTGATCCGCGCGCTGGGCGTCGTCAAGCGAAGCGCGGCCGAGGCGAACATCGAGCTCGGCGAGCTGTCGATGCTGAACAAGAAGGAGCAGAAGGCGCTGCTTCAGGCCGCCGACGAAGTCATCCGCGGCGATCACGACGCGCACTTCCCGCTCGTGGTGTGGCAGACGGGCTCGGGCACGCAGTCGAACATGAACGCGAACGAGGTCATCTCGAACCGCGCGATCCAACTGCTCGGCGGCACGCTCGGCAGCAAGAAGCCGATCCATCCCAACGATCACGTCAACCGCTCGCAGTCGTCGAACGACGCGTTTCCGACGGCGATGCACATCGCGGCGGCGGAGGAAGCGGTCGGACGACTGTTGCCGGCGCTCGAGGCGCTCGAGAAGTCGGTGCAGAAGAAGGGGACGGCGTGGAAGAAGATCGTGAAGATCGGACGCACGCACCTGCAGGACGCGACGCCGCTGACGGTCGGGCAGGAGTTCTCCGGTTACGTGCAGCAGCTCAAGGACGCCCGCCGCGCGATCCAGGCGACGCTGCCCGGCGTGTACGAGCTCGCGCTCGGCGGCACCGCGGTCGGCACGGGTCTCAACACGCATCCCGACTACGCCGAGCTCGTCGCGAAGAAGATCGCGGCGGAAACGAAGCTCCCGTTCGTGTCGGCGCCGAACAAGTTCGCGTCGCTCGCGGGGCACGACGCGCTCGTCTTCCTCTCGGGCGCGTTGAAGGCGACCGCGACGGCGTTGATGAAGATCGCGAACGACATCCGCTGGCTCGGCTCGGGTCCGCGCTGCGGCCTGGGCGAGCTCAAGCTGCCCGAGAACGAGCCCGGCAGCTCGATCATGCCCGGCAAGGTGAACCCCGTCATCTGC
>CAZQHA010000161.1:0-9361 GCA_964592795.1 uncultured Planctomycetaceae bacterium
CGCGTCGCGCCGGTACGAGAGGGTGACGTCGTTGCCGGGTTGCTCGGCGAGGCCGACCGCCGCTTCGACCGCGCTGTCGCCGCCGCCGACGACGAGGATGCGCCGGCCCTGGTACGAGCGCGCGTCGAGCAGGCTGTACGCGACCTTCGGCAGGTCCTCGCCGGGGACGCCGAGCTTGTTCGGCGTGCCGCGCCGTCCGAGCGCGATGCACACGTGGCGCGCGGCGTACGCGTTCGACCGCGTGCGCACGACGTAGCCTCCGCCGGCGCTCTTCTCGACGCCCTCGAAGACCTCGCCGGTTCGGATCGGCAGCTCCTGCTCGTCCGCGATGCGCTGCCAGAGCTCGACCAGCTCTTCCTTCGTGTACGTCGTCTGCGCCAGTCGTCCGTGCAGCGGGAGCGCGACCGGCTGCATCATCACGAGCTTGCGCCGCGGGTACTTCGCGACCGTGCCGCCCGGCGCGGGCTCTTGATCGATCGTGACGAACGAGAGGCCGTGGCGCTTCGCCTCGAGCGAGCACGCCAGTCCCGCGGGCCCGGCGCCGACGATGCAGAGATCGAACGCGTCCGCGTGTCTGGGCGCGTCGGCGCTGCGGCGCGCGACCTCCGCGGCCACCGCGGTCCCGTGCTCGATCGCGGTCTTGATCAGCGCGTGCGCCGTCACTTCGCCGGCGAGGAAGAGGTTCGGCGAGCCGACGGCTTCGAGCCCGTCGGTCAGCACCGGGACGTCGTTGCGCTTGTCGAGGTTCGCGATCGTGACCTTTATGGCGCCGACGGGACACTCCCGCTCGCACGACGCGTGACCGACGCAGCGCGAGCCGTTGACGACGACGGCCTGGCCGTGGACCAGATCGAGCACGCCGTCCTCGGGACACGCGGCGACGCACGATCCGCAGCCCAGGCAGCGCGACAGGTCGACGACGGGGTACTGGAGCTGTGCCGCGGCGTTCGTGTGCCGCACCGCGCGGCTGCGCTCCTCCAGGCGCTGCTCCATGCGCGCGAGCTCGATGCGGCGCGATATGGCCGCGAACAGCGCGATGCCGAGCGCCAGGACGAGCGCGAGAAGCAGCGTCCAGCTCATCGAGGACTTCTCGCGGAGCGCGCGACGGAGTGGGGGACTCCGTCGAGCGATCGATCAGGGCTGATCCGCTTCCGTTTCGGGCGTCGGCTCGGGAGTCGGCTCCGGCGCCGGAGTCGGTGTCGTGCTCGCGTTCGTGCTCGGCGAAGGCGGCGGGCGCGTCTTCGTGCGGCGAGTCGGGGGCGTGGACGTCGTCGACGCCGACTTCTTCGGCGGCGGGGGAGTCGCTTCCTGCGGCTCCTCGAGCTGACCCGGAAGCGCGCCGGATTCGACGTACTCCTTCGCCGCGGCGATGCATTCGTCGAGCCGTCCGTCGAGCTCGCGGATCTGATCGGACAGCTTGTCGACGTCCGCCGCGATCATCGCCACCGCGGCGCTGTTGAAGTCGTGCTCGAGGAACAGCGCGTAGTCGCGCGTGTCCGAGTTGAACGAGTCGTAGGAGATGCGCGCCGCGATCAGCGCATTGAGCACGGCTTCGTAGCGCGAGCGCGTCTCCTCGAGGCGCATCTGGCTCTGCTGGCGCATCTTCGTGTTGCCGAACGACTCGAGGTTCTGCGTCCACTCCTGGAAGACGGACGCGGCGGTCTGCTTCAAGGGCTCGATGCAGCCGGCCAGCTTGAGCGCTTGCTCGTCGGACTGGTCGAGCGTGCCCATCAAGTGCGCGTACGCCGCGACCGCGTCGCCCTGGAAATTCGGCGCGACGATCGAGCGCAGCGCGTCGAGCGCGGCGTGGGCCTTCTCCTTCGACAGCACGGCTTCCACCTGAACGCTCTCGACGTTGGCGAGCAGATCGTCGACCTTGCTGATGCCGTACTTCGTGTCGCGCGACATCGAGAACGCGCCACAGGCGGAGAGACTGAGCAGGGCGGTCAGGGCGAACAGCGTCGAGCGGGCGAACATGCGGGATTCCTCGGGTGGTGCCTCGTCGGGACCAGCGCCCCGAACGCTCCCTGTTCGGCAGACCGGAGGACCGAGCTTGAGCGCCGTCAGCTCGCGGTGACCGGCTCGTCGGCGCGCGCGGCCGGCGCGGGAGCCGGGCGCCTGTGCTCGATCAGCCAGGCGACGGCTCCGATGCCGACGACGCTCCACTGGATCGCGTAGTACGTCCACAGCGCCGTGTGGATGCCGCTCGTGAAGCCGTAGCTGTGGAGGCCCACTCCGAGCAGGTTGACGCCCCACCACGAGAACGCGACCACCGTGCCGCCGAACGCGGCCGCCATGCACAAGCCGAACTCGCGCAGATAGCCGCCCATCCGCGCGTGGAGGATCACGATCTGCGAGAGGACGATCAGCAGCGCGCCGTTCTCCTTCGGATCCCAGCCCCAGAAGCGTCCCCAGCTGTCGTTGGCCCAGATCCCGCCCAGGATGGTGCCCACGGTCGCGAAGATGAGGCCGAAGCACAGCACGCCGTAGACCATTCGGCCGAGCGATCCGTAGTACGCGCGGTCGCCCTTGCGCACGCGCGCGGCCTTCGAGACGAGGTAGATGCTGGCGAGCAGCGCCGCGAGGAGCCCTGCGGAGTAGCCGACGGTGATCGCGGTCACGTGCGTCGCGAGCCAGAAGTTCGTGTCGAGCACCGCGACGAGGCTCGGCATCGTGTCCTTCTTGTCGAGGGTCTCGTAGCCGTTCGCGATGAACACGCCGACCATGCCGAGCAGCGCGGCCGCAGACACGGCGATGCGCTGGCGGTTGATCCACTCGGCCGCGAGCGCGATCAGCGTGCCCACCGCGGTGACGAAGATCACGGTCTCGTAGAGCGTGCTGACCGGCGGTCGCCCGCGGATGATGCATCGCACGACGATCGCCGCGATCAAGAGAGCGCTGCCGGCCAGCACGAGCGTGGACGTCGCGCCGTACAACCAGCGATTCCTCGGTCGCAGCCACATGAACGCCGCGGCGACGAACGCGAGGACGAATCCGATGAGGCTCCACGTCAAGAGGCGCGCCTTGTAGTAGCCGACCTCGAGATCGATCTTCTCGTACTCGCCGCGCTTGCCGGCCATCTCGACGACGCGCGCGTGCACGGCGGAGAGCTCGCGCTCGTAGGACGCCGGGCTGCCGCCTTGCGTCCAGAGCTTCTCGAAGCTCTCGAGCAGCGCGGCGTGAGCTTCGGGCAGCGTCTCGCCCGCCGAGGCGCGCGCCAAGAGCTCGGCCGGCGTCCGCCACTCGTCCGTGTTCGCCACGGGCGGGACGATCGCGAGCGTGTCATGTCGCGTGATGTGCACGAACATCATCACGCTCTCGGAGAGGAACACCACCTGCGATTGCAGCGACGTGCGGCGCTTGGGATCGATCGAGGCGTACTCGTGCGCGAGCGACATCAGCTTGGGGAGTCCGGCCTCCAGCTCCGCGAACGAGTAACGATCGCGCTTCTTGCGCCCTTCGATGTGGAGGCCGATCGCCTCGATCACCGCGGCGTCCTGCACGAGGAACACGGGCTGCTTCGCCGCGAATTCGGGGTAGAAGAGGGCGTCGAGCAGCCACTCGGTCGCGGAGATGCGCTCGCCGGCCGTCGTCGTGGTCGTGCGCTTGCCGTTGAGCGCGAGCAGCGTGAAGTCGGCGTACGTGGAGAGCGGCTTGACGCGGCCGCCGTCTTGGATCGGCAGGCTCGCGGCGAGCTCGATCACGTGGTCCGGCCACGGCTCGCTGCGCGCTCCTTCGTCCTGCGCGTCCGCCAGCGGCGCGAGCGCGACGAAAGCCGCGACGAGCGCGCTCGATCGCAGCTTGCCGGACTCGATCCGGATGTGTCGCAAGAGCTTGCGCGAGAAGTGCAGCACGAGCCCCGCCGCGATCACGATGCAGGCGTAGAGCGGGAACTGGTCGGCCGGATTGCGCACGACCGCGAACGTCGAGAACAGCGGGTCGCCCGGCCGCGCGTTCGAAGGTCCCCACGAGGCCTGGTAGAGCACGAGGCCCTCGTCGCGCAGCGGCTCGTTCATGGAGATGCGCACGGCGCGCGGCGTGCCGTTCTCGATGACGGTCACGTCGCTCGCGAACGATTTCGGCATGTTGATGCGCGGATGGTCCTCCTTCGTGAACTCGTCGAGCACGAGCGTGAAGGGCATCGGATAGCGCTCACGGCGCAGGTCGATCGCGAAGTCCTGGGTCGGCGTCCGCACGGTGAACGGCGCGGCCTGCGCGCCCCACAGGATCGCGCTCTCGCGGCGTCCGTCGCGGTGGACGGCGGTGACGTAGGCTCCGGCGATGTTCGCTTCCGCTTCCGTGTTCGGCGCGCGCGGCTGCAGGAAGAGCCCGTCGATCACCGGCACGTCGACGTCGAACATGGGGCCCTTGCGGCGCGGCTCGCAGTTCGGCGTGAAGTGCGCGAGCTCCAGGTCGAACGGGAGCCCCGCGGCGGCGAGCGTCACCGGCTGGCCGCCTCGCGCGTCGAGGAAGCGCTCCTGAGGCACGACGTGCTCGCGCGCGCGGCCGTCGCCCATCGGCTCGAGGATCGCGATCTCCCAGCGGTAATAGCTCTGGAAGTGGCTCGCGCGCTGCCCTTCGTACAGCGTCACGTGCCCGTCGTCGGAGTAGTACATCTTCACGAACCCCGACACGAGCAGGAACGCGATGCCGAGGTGCGTGACGAGCACGCCGATCGTCGAGCGGTCGCGCCGCAGCCGCACGACACCGCCGACGATCAGGTTGACGAACAAGAGGCACAGCACGAGGTTCGCGCCCGGCAGCGGGATCGAGAACGGGCCGGCGTCGTGCAGCAGCACGAACGACTCGAAGTACTTCCGCTGCACCTCGTACAGCCCGGTGTGCACCTGCTCGAGCGTCCCGAGCCACGTCAGCAGCGCGAGCAGGACGAGCAGCACGCAGGCGAGACCGAAGGACGAGAGCACTCCGACGGCGCGGCGGACGATCGTGGTCATGCGTCGTTCACTGAGCCGGCGCGAGCGAGCCGCAGAAGGCGATGAACGCCTCGCGCTGGGATTCGATCAGCGCGCGCGGGCCGGTCACCTTGACGAAGACGGACTTCCCCGAGAGCTCGCCGACCGCGGCGAGCATCTGCGTGTCCAGCGCGCCGCCCGCGTCGCGCTCGGCGTGATCGATCTGCGCCAAAATCGCTCGAGCGCCGAGCATCGGGACGCGCGGCAACGCCGCGAGCTCTTCGTCGGTGATCGGCGGCTGCGACATCTGGCCGCGCCAGCGGTTGACGTTGGCGAGCGGGCCGCCGCCGTCGCCACCGAGGATCGTGACGTAGCACTCGACGGATCGCTCGGGATCGATGAAGAAGCTCACCGTGCGCGTCGCGCGCTCGGGTGCGCGCTGCCATCCGCTCGGCGCCTGCCATCGGATGCCGCCGGCGGAATCCCCGGTGGGGGCGACGGGCGTGCTCGCTGCTTCCGCGGGCGGCGCGCTCGAGCCGCGCGTCCGGAAGGATCGCGCGAGCGCGTGGAACGCTTCGAGCTCCTGGGCGATGACGTCCGCGGGCCCGGTCATCTTGAGGAACGCGGAGCCGGCCGGATCGACGAGCAGGAGCCCGACCATCCGGTAGTTGGGCTGCGGGCTGCCGCTCATGCCCGTGAACGGGCCGGTGAGGTCGACGAGGACGGCTTCCTGCCCGAGGAAGGGAACGCGCGGGAGCGCCGCGATCGCGCCCTCGTTCGCCGCGGGCTGCGACATCTGGGAGCGCCAGCGGTTCACGTTCGCGCCCAGTCCCCCGGCTTCTCCCGCGAGCAGCGTCAGATAGCACTCCGCGCGAGAGTCACCGGCGACCCGGAAGTTCGCCGTGCGCATGGTCGCGGGCGGCAGCTCGGTCCACCCCTTCTGCTCGTTCCATTCGAAGGGCGCCGACGAGGTCGGCGCCGGCTCGGCGGCGGGACGCGCCGGTCCCAAACCGAAGCGCTCGTCGCTCGTGGCATTGAGGCGGACGTCGGCCGACGCGACCGCGACCTCGCGCGGGGCGTCGGCCACGCGCACGGGCGCGTCGTCGCCGCAGGCGCTCGCCAGTACCAGGACAAGAATCCAACCGGTCGGACGACCGGAACCGTCGTGTGTCATTGGACCTCTCGATGCGGGCCCGGCCCGCGCTCTGCCGCGCGTCGGAGAGATCGACTGGAATCGATCTCTCCTTGAGGCGGCCCAACCCCAGAGGTCTACGTTTCCCGCGCGTCCGGCGCTAGCCGAGCTACGGACAAATCGTGAATCGGATCCCGTTCGACGTGCCCATTCCGAACCCCTGCGGGTCGTTGACGTCGCGGAAGAAGAGCTGCGCGCTGATCTGCGTCCCGGCCTGGAGGAACGGAATCGTGCCTCCTTGGATCAGCGCATTGAAGTCGAAGGAGAACACGCCCGAGCAATCCTGCGGCGGAACCGGGTTCCCGCCCGAGAAGATCGGGGCCGTGCGGAAGGCGGGCATGGCCAGGAACAGCGTCTCGCCGATGAACGGCGTGAAGGCGGAGTTCTGGCTGAACCAGAGCGTGCCCAGGTTCTGGTTGATCGCTCCCGTCCCCTGGATCAGGAACGGATTCGGATCGGTCACGCTCGGCGTCCCGCTTCCGGAGAGCATCACCCCGCAGCCCACGGAGTGGGCGACGGGCGATCCGTACGCCGTCGGCGCGTTCGACGCGGTGAAGCGCTTCGCGAACACGTCGGATCCGTCCGCGGGTCCGCTGTACGCGACCATCCAGTCGAAGCCCAGCCATCGCGACGCGAGGCTCGGACGCGAGACGCCGTTGAGCGGCGTCTGATTGACGGCGAACTCGCCGGTGACCGGCTGCGCGTTCTCGTCGAAGCGGCGGCAGCGGATGCGCGTGTTTCCGCTCGACGAATCGTTCCAGAACACGATGAAGTCGCCGTTGACGTCGGCTCCGACGACGGGGTTCATCTGGTCGCCGGTCGTCACGACGTTCACTTGGAACTCGGGACCGAGCGGAACGCCGCTGGCGTCGAAGCGCCGTGCGAAGACGCCGTAGCCGTCGCCGTCGTGGAGCTGTGATTCCCACACCACGATGAAGCGGTTCAGGCCATCGGCCGCGACCCGGGGGTTGCGCTGGTTGCCGTCGCCGGTCGTCGACGTGAGCGCGAACTCCGTCGCCTCGTTCGGGACTCCGGCGCTCGAGAACGTGCGGCCGTAGACGTTGAACAGCGTGCCGACTCCCGCGTCGTGCGCCGTGTAGTCGACGAACGCGATGAAGATCGTGCCGAGCGTGTTCACGGCCGCGGCGGGGTCGACCTGCGTGCCCTCCGCGTAGTCGTTGACTTGGATCTCGTTCGTGACCGGCGCGCCCGTCGAGTCGAAGATGCGGAACATCGCGTCGCCGTCCCAGTCCGCGGACCAGGTGACGACGAAGCCGCCGTCGGGCGTCGGAGCGATGAGCGGCCGCCACTGCGGACCCGACGCGCCGGACTGCGTGAGCGAGGTCGCCGCTCCGAGCGGCGCGCCGTTTCCCGTGTACATGCGCCCGAAGACGCCCATGCCGTTGCCGTCGTACCCGTTCTTGTCCGTCCAAGCGATCAGCGAGTTGCCGAACGCGGAGTAAGCGACGTCGGGTTCGTTCTGGATTCCCGTGGCGAGCGACGGATGCACGAGCACGTCGTTCCCGACGGGATTGAGCATCGGTCCGTAGCGGCGCGACCAGATGTCGGTACCCGACGTCCACACGAACGTGTAGCCGTTGACCGTGCGCGCGACACGAGCGCCGCCCTGATCGAGCGGCGTCGTCGCATTGACGCGGAAGTCCGGAGTGGATGGTCCGAAGTTCTCCGCGCACTGCGCGTTCGCACGGCCCGGTGCGAACACGACGACGGCCAACGCGAACGATCCTGTACCAAGACGCCGGGAAAGCTGGGGGAGCTTCATAGTGAATGCGAGTCTAACCCCAGGCCCGGATTTCGGCCGGAAAACCGGGGTTTCGCAGCACTATGAAGCGTTCAGCCCTTGCCGGTGCGCGGCAGCGCGCGCTTCGCGGGATCCGAATGGTCCGCGCTTCGCCACGAGTCCGCATTCTCGCGCCACCACTCGATCCACGCTTTCGACGATTCCCCCGGACGCGCACCCGTAATTCTTAGGAGTGCGGTCCGGATCGTGGCGACCTCGACCGACACGGAAACTTGCTGTACGCCTTGCACCGCCGCTTCGAGCGACGCGCCTTCTACGAGCACGTTGATTTGGGGATCGGCGATCGCCGAAGCCTGCGCGATCTCCACGTCGAAGTCCTGGACGTACGCGACCTGACGCCCGACGAAGATCGTGGAGTGGGGGATGCGGGATCCGCCGCCCGATTGCGCGGTGCTCGCCGTGATCAGACGGTTCATCAACGGCTCGACGGCCGCCGCGTAGTGCATGTGGCCGAGTGCCTCCGCGGCGTTCGCGCGCAGCGACGGCGATTCGCTCTCGCTCAGCACGCGGACGACGGGAACGATCACGCCCGGCTCGTCGACCGCGCGCAGCGCGAGGCTCGCCGATTGGCGCACTTCGGCGGAGGGATCGAGCACCGCGTGCATCACCAGCGGCTTCACCTCCGCGCCGGGATAGAGGCGGCGCAATGCGAGCGCCGCGAAGCTGCGCCGGCTCGTGACGCTCGACGAGAGCTCGCGCGCGAGCGTCCGGCGGAGATCCTCCGTGGTCCCCGAGCGCTTCAGCTCGCGCACCGCGAGCTCGCGCACCGCCGGCGGCACCGCGGCGCCGAAGCGCAGGAGCTCCGCGCGCGCGTTGTCGAGCTCCGCGGGAGCGACGGCGAGCGAGGGCACCGTCACGCCTGAGCAGCGCTCGAGGATCGCGAGCAGCTGCGCCTGGTCGGGCTCGATCGCGAGGATCGCGTCCGCGACCGACAGCGCTTCCGTCGCGAGTCCGGCGTCGAGCGCCCAACGGACGAGCTCCACCGAGCACGGCATGTTGCGCCGGTTGCACGCGGCGTCGAGCGATCGGAACTGGCGCAGCACGTCGGCTTCCGTCGCGACGCGAGCGACGGCCGACGCCTCGAAGCTCTTCCAGGCTTCCTTCGACTTGTACTCCCAGACGTCGCCGACGCGGCGCGAGACGACGCGGATCGTCTGGCCGTTCGACAGGTGGAAGATCCGGCGCGCTTCGCGCGACTCGGGATCCGCGGTGGCCACTCGCCCGGGTTGCGGGTACGCCTGCGGCGCGGCGAAGACGCAGGGCGCGGGGACGGACGAGGCGAGCGTGAGGAACGCGATCGACAGCGGGTGGCGGATCGACATCTTTTCTCCCAGTTCGAACTTGGCTCGGGGCGGGACGCTGCCCCTATACCCCCGTGTCGGAGGCAGTTTGCATGCCAGCTCGCGGCGGTGCGGGATTTCGCGTCGCGTTGCT
>CAZQHA010000162.1:0-9352 GCA_964592795.1 uncultured Planctomycetaceae bacterium
GATCGATTGGCAGGCGACGCGCGATCGCGCGCACGCGAAGCTCGACGGCGGCAGGATCGCCGAGGTCGTCCTCGTGAAGAACCAAGGGATGACCGACGATCCGATCGTCATGCACAACCTGCGGTACTGGGGCGCGCCGCGCAACGACGGGTTCGTGATGATGGCCAACGAGGTCGAGGCCTACCGCGCGGGCGAGAAGCCCTTCGAGTACAAGGGCACGAACGGATTCATGATCACGTTTGACATCGCGTCGAAGGACGTGCCCGCGAAGAGCGCGTACTAGCGCTCAGCGGCGACTGTAGCGGTCGTCGAACCACGGCTCGGCGCTGTTCGAGTAGCCGCGCACTTCCCAGAACCCCGGTCGATCGCCGGCGAGGAACTCGATCTTCCGAATCCACTTCGCGCCTTTCCACGCGTAGAGCCGGGGCGTGATCATGCGGCACGGACCGCCGTGCTCGACGGGCAGCGGCTTGCCTTCCCACGCGTGCACGAGCAGGACGTCCGGGTCGAGCGCGCGCTCGAGCCGCAAGTTCGTCGTGTACGGGACGCGCGTGCCGGGCGCGAAGTCGTAGCCGGTCGTCGCGACGAACCGCGCGGATTCCTTCGGCACGACGAGCTCGGCGAGCGCCGCGAACCGCACGCCTCGCCAGTGGTTGTCCATCCGGCTCCACGTGGTGACGCAGTGGAAGTCGCTCACGTCTTCGACCTGAGGCAGCTTCATGAACTCGTCCCACGTCAGCGTGCGCGGACGCTCGACGTCACCGCCGATCTCGAGCCGCCAATCGGCGTGCGAGACGCGCGGGACGTGGCCCAGGTCGAGCACGGGCCAATTGCGCACCTCGTGCTGGCCCACGGGCAGCTTGGGCATTCCGTGCCGGTTCGATGCTCCCGTCCCATCGGGCGTGCGCCCCGCGAGCGTGACGTCGACCGTGTGCGGCTTGGCTGCGCGCATGCGCTCGATGTAGCGCTGGCGGCGCTCGACGAGGTCGGGCGGGTCGTCGTGCATCCCCGACATTCTACGGCCTCACACGACGTCGACGCGCAGGGTTCGCGCGTACACGAGGAACAGGATCGCGAGGATCGCCGCGTGCACGAGCACCGACGGCATTCCGATCGGCAGCCCGCGCGCGGCGGAGTGGGTGCGCGCGACGCTCTTCGCGGTGAGCTGCTCGACGACGAGGTAGAGCCCGCCGAGGACGCCGAGCGTCACCGCCATCACGAAGAGCACCTTGCCCGCGCCGGGCAGGCTCGACGCCATCACTCGTCCCGAGAGCCAATCCTTGAGCAGTCCGACGACGAGCACCGCTTCGACCGCGATCCACCGTCGATGAGAGAAGAGCCGTGCGCGCGATTTCGCCATGGGCCGCAGTCTAGGCCAAACGTCCCGCGGACCGCCGCGCTTGCCGCTTCCGCGGCCGGGTGCGTACACTCCGCCGGCTTCCGCACCGCGATGTCCATCCGCGTGATTCTGAGCCCGGCGACTCGACTCTGCGCGTGGATCCTGTGCGCGTCGCTCGGCGCGGCGAGCGTGCTCGGCACGTTCGATCCGGCGCGCGACCTCGACGGCTTCGAGGCGGTCTTCAAGTCCGAGCTGCGCGACCTGTATCCGGTCGACAAGTACGCGGACCTGCTCGGCACCGAGCTGTCGACCGCCGCCATCGAGAAGCTCCGCGAGCAGTGGGCGAAGGAGAAAGCGGCGGGCGACGCCGAGGCCGCGCGGCTGCGCGCGGATCCCGCGCTCCTCCAGATGCACGTCGTGCGCCGCGGCGTCCGCGCGGACGAGTACCTCTCGAAGATCGTGCTCGAGGAACGCGCCGACTTCGCGCCTTGCCCGCTCTTCATCCAGAAGCCCGCGGGCGCCGCGGAGGACTACGTCGCCAAGACTTCCGCGTCGTATTCGGCATGGCTCCAGAAGCTCGCCGGACGCTTCGACGCGCTGTACGCCAAGCCGCTCGCGCTCGAGCGACGCAAGGCCGTGCCGCTCGTGCCGGTCGTGATCCTGGCGAGCACGGGCGACTTCCGGAACTATTCGGGCCAGTCGCAGCGCGACGCGATCTTCGACGACGAGCTGGGCGCCGTCGTCGGACACGGCGACGCGTTCGGCGTCGATCGCGCACCGACGGAAGCGCGCGTCCGGCTCTTGTACTCGTTCGTGCACGCCCTCCTCGACGCGCATCAGCCCGACGCGACTCCGCGCGGCGCGTACTGGTTCGAGTACGGGCTCCCGACGTACCTCACCTACCACACCGGCCTCACCCCCGCGGCGCTCGACACGCCGGAGCTCCCGCGCGCGTGGCTCGAGCTCCTCGTCAAGACCGTCCGCGATCTCGAGAGGCGCGAGACGCTGCTCTTCCCCATCGCCGAGATGGTCGGCTTCCCGGACGCGGCCGAGGTGTCGAAGCGTTCGAAGGCGATGTCAAAGCGCCTGAAGATCGCGGAGGCGAACGACGCCGAGCTCCTCGAGTGCTTCCGAGCGCAGGTCGTGCTCTCGATGCACTTCCTGCAGGACGGCCACGGCGAGCCGAGCCGCGCGGCGTTCCTCCGGTACCTGAAGGCGCGCATGACCGGCGCGGCGGACCGGGACGCGTTCCTCGCCGCGTTCGACGCGAGCGCGCAGGCGAAGCTCGACGCCGACTTCTACGACTACGTGTTCGCGAAGTACGCGGAGGCGTTTCCCGCGCAGCCGTCCGATCGGGGCGTGGTCGAGGGGCTCTTCGCGGCGCGCGCGGCGCCACCGACCGAATCGGATGCGCCGGCGGCGACGCCTGTGCCCGCTCCGGCGCCGCCGCCGTTCGATCCGCGGAAGCTCGCGCTGAAGTCCGACGACGTCGAGTCGCAGCACGCGCTCGCGCTCGCACAGGCGAAGTCCGGCGACCTCGACGGCGCGCGCGCACGCCTGGCGCCGCTGGCATCGCGCGACGCCGAGGTCGCGCGCGAGATCGAGCGCATCGACGGACTGATCGCGCTGCGCCGCGGCTACTTCGAGAGCCTCGCGGCGGCGGGCACGAAATGGGTCGGCGAGTTCGAGGGCAAGAAGATCGTCGCGCCGATCACGAAGCTCGAGGGCGGCGCTGTGTACCTCGGCGAGAATCGCCAAGGCGTCGCGAAGATCCCGCTCGCCTCGGTGCCGTTGCTCGATGTCGCGAAGCAAGCCGACAAGAAGGAAAAGCAGGGGGCCGCGCCCGCGTGGGCGCGCTCGTTCGCGTTCCTCCTCTGCGGCGAGGCCAAGTGGGACAAGCTCGGCAAGGACGATTCCGCGGACGCGAAGGCGTTGCGCGCGGACGCGCAGGCCATGTATCCGGCGCTGCTGCGGGCCGCGGCCGCCGCGGCGGAGCTCGAGCGGCTCGCGGCCGCGGGCGTGCCCACGCGCGCGTCGGACGCCGAGCGCGCGGTCGCCGACGCAGCGGCGCTCGCGCGCTCTCACCGGGACGTGCCGTTCGTCGCGGTGAGGCTCGCGGATCTGCGCGAGCTCGCGCGGCTCGCGCTCGCCGTCACGTTCGGCGAGGCGGGGGTCGCGGGCGTGCTCGCCGCGCCGAACCGGACGACGAGCGACGGGCGCGTGATCGTGACGTACGACTTCGCCTCCCCGTCGGAATTGCAGGATTGGCTCGCGACCACGCAGGTCCTGCGCGGTTTCTTCAAGGCCAATTCGAAGGAGAAGAAGGATGCGGAGGCGCTCGAGCTCCGGGTCGACGGCGGCGACCTCGCGCTCACGGGGTTCGGTGTGCTCAAGCACCGACTGCGGCTGGCGGGAGCGTTCCGCATCGCGATGGACTACCAGTTCGTGCTCGTCTCGAGCAACGACGTGTCGAACCCCTGGTTCGACGTGTACATGCACTGCGACGGCAAGGAGAGCGCGATCTTCTCGAACCCGCGCGGATCGCTGTACGTGAACGACGAGAAGACGAGCTACCGCAAGCAGTCGATCTCGGCCGAGTCGGGTCTCTATCTCGGCACCGACTACAAGCTCGAGATCGTCGGCGACGGAAAGACCGTCACCACGCATCTCGACGGCGAGAAGATGCACGAGGCCGCGTACGGTCCGCGCGGATCGGGACTCCTCGGGCTCATGGTGCGCTGCGAGACGCCGCTGCTCGTCCACCGGCTCGAGATCGAGGGCACGCTCGATCCGGCCGCCAAGGACGAGCTCTTCGCCGACTGGAGCCGGAAGAAGCTCGCGGAGCTCGGGTTCGAATGACGCGCGTCCCCCCGCTGCGCCGCCTGGCGATCGTCGGCGCGATCGCGCTCGGCGCCTTCGTCCTCGTCCTCGAGATCGCCTCGCGCGTCGCCGATCGGTTCGCCGCGGACGGCAGCCCCGGTTGGCTCGCGCGCATCTCGTTCGCGACGCTCGACCCGGGCGCGATGAAGTTGGAGAACGCGCTGACGCAGCCGCACCCCTACCTCGGCTACTCGCTGCGACCGGGCTTCCGCTCGAAGCCCGGCGCCGCGCAGCAGATCTCGCACAACCGCCTGGGCTTCCGCGGACGCGAGACGAGCTGGGAGAAGCCGCCGGGCACGTTGCGCATCGTCACGATGGGCGGCTCGAGCGTGTACGGCCAGTCGGAGACGAAGGACGACGCCGTGTGGTCGGCGCGCCTCGAGGAGCACCTCCGCGCCGCTCGCCCAGGTCAAAAGATCGAGGTGATCAACGGCGGCTGCTCGGGTTGGTCGACGTTCGAGATGCTGATCAACCTCGAGCTGCGCATGGTCGACCTCGATCCCGACGTCGTGCTCGTCTACGAGGCGATCAACGACATGCGCTGCGCGCTGTACACGCTCGGCGGCCCGGTGCAGCGCGACAACACGCACTGGCGCCAGCCGTTCCCCGTCGATCGACCCTCGAAGCTCGAGAAGCTCTTCGAGAAGAGCCGCGCGTACCTGATCTGGCGGCGATACATGACGAATTACGTCAACGAGCGCGCGGACCTCGCCTATTACGCGATCGTGAACAGCGATCCGAAGAACCCGGACTGGTACCGCCACGATCCCGGCGCCGTCCCCGAGCAGGGCTTCGCGAACTACCGCCGCAACCTCGAGAACATCGTGACGGTCGCGGAGGAGCATGGGGCGAAGGTGGTGATCGCGACCCAGGCGCTCGCGCGCTGGCACCTCGACGAGCACGGCTCGCGCGCGATCCAGCTCGCGGGGTTCGACCGCATCCAGGACATCCAGCGCGACGTCGCACGCGAGCGCGGGCTCACGTTGATCGAGTCCGCGCGTACGGTCGAGGCCGAGCTCGAGCGCGAGCTCTCGGCGGCGATCGAGGAAGAGCGGCGGCGGCGCGCGGGCGAACCCGAGGAGACGATCGTCCGCGAGGGACGCAAGGCGTTCACCGCGGCGAACGCGGCCGGCGTCGGGCTCTTCAAGCGCGAGGTCCACCCGCACGACAGCGGGTCGGACCTGATCGCGCGCACGATCGCCGGCGGGCTGCTCGACGCGGGGCTCGTGCCCTGAACCGTGATGCTGACGAAACCATATCGGCCGTGGATCGGCGCGATCGCCGCGCTCGCGCTCACCCTTGCGCTCGGTTGTGACGAGAGCACGGCGAAGGCGCCGGCGGGGCAGGGCCTCGTGATCAAGAACGGCCATCCTCAGCGGCCGTACTTCTACGACTTCGGCGCGGTGCCCTACGGGTCGCGCGCCGAGCACACGTTCGAGATCGAGAACACCGATCCGGTGCCGGTCGTCATCGAGGACATGAAGCCCAGCTGCGGCTGCGTGACTCCGCGGATCTCGTACACCGCGGCCGACGGGCGCGTCGTCGAGGGATCGCTCGACGGCGACGGCGCCGTGATCACGATCCCCCCGGGCGCTCTCGCGCGCATCTCGATGCGGATCGACACGACGCGCGTGCAGAAGATGAACACGGACAAGCTCGAGCAGGTGCGCTTGCGCAGCGACTCGGCCGTCACGCCGTACCTGACGCTCGAGATGCACCTCGTCGTCGAGCGGCTCTTCCGATCCGTTCCCGCGAGCCTCGACCTGGGTCTCGTGCCGCAGAGCCACGGCAAGGGCGCGCGTGCCGACCTCTCGACGGAGGTCGCGGGATCACCGGCGCGAATCCTCGGCGTCGACTCGGTCGAAGGTCCGATCGTCGCGCAGGTGGACGCGACCGAGCACGGCAGCGAGCCGTACTGGATCCTGACGCTCGACGTGAAGCCCGGACAGCCGCTCGGAACGTTGAAGGGCAAGGTCATGCTGGAGACCACCGGTGCGGACGGCAGCGGACGAGGATTCGCGCACGAGGTGCCCGTGATCGGCCAGATCGTCCCCGACGTCGTGCTCGATCCCGGCGTGCTCGTCTTCCGCACCGCAGAGCCCGGCAGCCTTCCGCGCGCGGAGGCGAAGCTCCTGGCGCTCGTGCCCGGCGAGAAACTCCTCGTGCGCGGGGCCGAGCTCACCGGCACGGACTCGGAGCACGTGCGCGTCCAAGCGACGCCCGTCGGAGCGGACGACAACGGTCGAGCGATGGAGTGGAACGTCGTCGTCGAAGCGCTCGAGCCGCTGCGCGAGCGGGCGTTCCAGGGGAGCCTCGAGATCGTGACCGATCACGCGCGCGTGCCGAGCGTGCGCGCGCCGTACTCGCGGACGCCCTGACGCTCGCCGGCGAGGATCTCGCGTGCCCGGACGACCGCGGCCTCGAGCGAGGGCAGGATGTTCCGCTCGCCGACGAGCTCGTGGAACTCCGCCTGCGCGATGAGCTTCGCGGGCTGGTCGCGCATGCCGCACACGAGCATGTGGCGGCCCGAGCGGTGCAGGCGCTCCGCGAGGCTCTCGAGCGCCTGGATGCCGGTCGCGTCGATCGCGGTCATGTTGCGCAGTCGCAGCACGACGACCGGCGGAAGCGAGTCGAACTCCTCGTCGATCCGCGCGAGCTTCTGCGTCGCGCCGAACAGGAACGGCCCGTGGATCCGGAACACGGCGACGCCGTCCGGGATCGCGTTCGTCTGAAGGCTGTGCGCGAAGCCGGCTCGGACGTACTCGGGCGTCACCTTCGCGACAGTGGTGGTCAGGGTGACGCTGCGGATGTAGAGCAGCGCGGCGAGGATCATCCCCGCCTCGACCGCCACGGTCAGGTCCGCGAAGACCGTCAGCGCGAACGTGATGGCCCACACGGCGATGTCGGCCTTGCTGAGCCGCAGGATGTCGGGGATCTCGCTCCACTCGCCCATGTTGTAGGCGACGACCATCAGGATCGCGGCCAGGATCGCGAGCGGGATGTGGCCCGCGAGCGGCGCGGCGACGAGCAGGATCGCGAGCAAAGTGAGCGCGTGGATCATGCCGGCCACGGGCGTCCTGGCCCCCGAGCGGATGTTCGTCGCGGTGCGCGCGATCGCGCCCGTCGCGGGCAGGCCGCCGACCAGCGGCGAGCACACGTTCGCGACGCCCTGCGCGACGAGCTCCATGTTGGGGTTGTGCTTGTCGCCCGACATGCGGTCGGCGACGACCGCGGAGAGCAGCGACTCGATCGCGCCCAGCATCGTGATCGTGAGCGCCGGCGAAAGCAGCTCGAGCACGAGATCCGGCCGCAGGGTCGGGATGGCGACGTGCGGCAGACCGCGCGGAATGCCGCCGAAGCGGCTCGCGATGGTGTCGAGCGGCAGCGCGAAGAGCCACGCGACGAGCGTTCCGGCGACGAGAGCGACGATCGAGCCGGGCACGCGCTTGCCGTAGCGCATCACCACCACGATCACGAGGAGAGCGCCGGACGACATCGCCGTCGCGTGCGGTGAGACGGTCTCGGCGTGCGCGGCGAGCGTCTCCATCCGCGCCAGGAACTCCCCCGGCACGCTCTCGATCGAGAGGCCGAAGAAGTCCTTGATCTGCGTGCTCGCGATGAGGACGGCGATGCCGTTCGTGAAGCCGACGACCACGGGCCGCGGGATGTAGTTGACGGCCGTGCCGAGCCTCGTGACGCCGAGCAGGACGAGCAGCACTCCCGCGATCAGCGTGCAGTTGAAGAGACCGTCGATGCCGTGCACGGCGACGATGCCGGAGACGACGACGACGAACGCGCCGGTCGGACCTCCGATCTGCGCGCGCGAGCCGCCGAGCGCGGAGATCAGGAAGCCCGCGACGATCGCGCAGTACAGCCCCGCTTGCGGCGGCACGCCGGACGAGATCGCGAACGCCATCGCGAGCGGCAGCGCGACGAGCCCGACGGTGACGCCGGCGACGAGGTCGGCGAAGAACGTCTTCCACGAGTACTCGCGAAGACAGACGAACGACTTGGGGACGAGCTCGTCGCGGTCGGGCGCGTAACGTTTCGGCGGCGGCTCGTCCGCTGCGGATGGTTCGGGCATGGCATGAGGTCGCGGAGTTTGACGATCGACCTACATGCTCCTATCCAATCGGGAGCGAGCGAACAATACGAACGAAGGCTAAGGCGCCCAGATCACCGCCACGCCGTTCGTCTGGTTGACCGTCGCCGGCGTGCAGAACGCGGCCGCGTTCCGATACTGCACTTGGTACGTCCGCACGTCGCCCGGGCTCACCGCGCCGGCGACCGAGAGGCTCCGATCACCCGGCGCAGGGAACCTCGCGTATCCAAGCACCCAGGAGACCGACTGGACGCCGATCGGAATCAGCGTGCCGTTGATGCACAGGTGTCCATCATGGAACGGCGCCTGTGCGATGCGTGTGCCCTGGAGCAAGAGCGCCTTGCCAGCGCCCATGCCGGTGAGGAACAAGGCCTCCACTTGCAGCGAGTCGCTCGAGACGCTCGCGACGCCGTAGCCGCCCAGCTTTCCGCCCTGGCCGGTCGAGTTCAGGCAGCCGCCGAGATGCGGGCCGGGGGCCTCGTTTCCGCACGGACAGGGGAGCTCGGCCCCGTCGCCGAAGCAGTAGGGCGTGATCGGCTCGACCTGCGCCTCGTACGCGCCCATGTCGACGAGCGGTGCCGTTCCTGCGCCGAAGTCGCCCATGAACGGCTGATCGACGAACCGCGGAGTCCGATCGAGATCGAGCACGACGCCCGGCGGGAGCGCGGCGTTGTCGCCCGCGTCGATGCACGGCGAGCCCAGACGCAGTTGGTAGAACCCGAAGAGTTGGTCGTAGAACTTCGGCGGTGCGTCGATGTTGCCGGCGCCCGGGAATCCGCCCATCACGCACGAGTAGCTCACGTTCACGGTCGAACCGGAGATCTGATTCGCGCTCCCCTGCGCGCCGCCCGGTCCGATGTTCGAGTAGACGATCGAGTTCGCGACGCTCACGGTGCTCCCGCTCGACAGGATCCCGGCCGCTGGGCTCGCGAGCGACGCGTTCTTGACGATCGTGCAGTTGCGAATCGCCGGCGTCGAATTGGCGCCGACCCGGATCGCCCCGCCGCCGCCGGGAGCCGTCGACACGTTCT
>CAZQHA010000163.1:0-9295 GCA_964592795.1 uncultured Planctomycetaceae bacterium
GGCCCTTCGCGGAACAACGTGGCGAGCTTCTGCGCTTCGACGAGCGCGTCGTGTTGCGTCGCGACCCTTCGAGCGCCGCGGCGGCCCATCGCCTGCAACTCCGCCGGCGTCGCGGTCAGCGCCTCCCGCATCGCGGCCACCAGCTCGTCGAGCGCGCCCGCCGGCACGAGCCAACCGTTCTCGCGCGGAATCACGAGCTCGGGAATCCCCGCGATGTACGTGCTGATCACCGGGCGCTCGAGCGCGAACGCTTCCATGATCGCGACCGGGAGCCCCTCCGAGAAGCTCGGCAAGACGAGCGCGCGCGACTCGAGCAATTCCTTCTTCACGTCGTCGGCATCCATCCAGCCGCGCAGCTCGACTCGATCGCGGATCCGCAGTCGATCGATCGCGTCCTCGATCGACGCGCGTCCCGTGCCGTCGCCGATGAGCACGAGCTTGCACGCGACGTGCTCCTTCGCGAGCTCGTGCACGGCTTGGAGCAACACGAGGTGCCCCTTCTCGCGGCTGAACCGGGCCACGCACACGAGGCGCGGCGCCGCCGGAACGGGCGTCGGAGAGGACCCGAGGAAGGCTCCGTCCACACCGCAGCGGACGAGCTGGATCTTCGCGGCCTCTTCGAGGGAGCAAGATCGCGAGAGCTGCGACAAGCCGTGGTAGCTCACCGCGACGACGAATCGGGCGCCTTCGATCTTGCGCCGCATCGAAAGCGTCTGGGGCGAATCGCCGTCCAGTCCGTGCACCGTGAAGCTGAAGGGCGGCCCGCCGAGCGTCCGTGCGAGCAGCGCGACCGTCGGCGGATTCGTGCCGAAGTGGACGTGGAGGTGCTCGACCTCCGCGCCGCGCATCCAGCGCACGAGCAGGCAGGCCTCGGCGAGGTACGCCATGTGTCGCAGGAAACCTCGCTCCGAGCTCCGGCTCATCGCGGACGCGAGCGCGAGCGCGCGAAGCCACGCGATCGGGCGGCCGATCAGCGTGACGACGAGCGCGGCGCAGAGCGGAACGATGCCTCCGTGCAGGAGAACGCGCGTGCGTGCGGCCTCGGCGACGTCCGACTCGTGCACGAGCGCCTCGCCGCTGTCTCGGATCGAGTAGCGCTCGACCGAGAATCCCAGCGACTCGAGCGCGTGGATCTCGCGCCGGATGAAGCTGTGGCTCGTCTTCGGATACTGGTTCGTGAGGTAGGCGATCTTCATGGGGACGGGATCAGGCGCGGAGCGCTCGGTGGAGCCCGCAGCACTCGGAGCGGAACGAGATCAGGTCGCCGCTGTTGTCCGGGGTGATGTCGAACCTTCGGATCCGCAGCGGATCGGTGCCGGCCGAGTTGAGGCCCGGCTCGACCGTGCACGCGTACCGGTAGCCGGCGCGCTTCACGGCATCGGCGACGCGCGGCTCGTGATCGCCGTTCGGATAGCAGAAGCCGGCCGGCGCCGTCCCCGTCCACGCCGCGATCGAGTCCCGCGAGCGCCCGAGCTCCGCGCCGAGGTCCGCATCGGAGAGCTGCGGGAGCAACGGGTGTGTCACGGTGTGCGAGCCGATCTCGTGGCCTCTCACCGCGAGCTCCTCGACTTGTGCCGGAGTCATCGCGTCGAACCGATCGCGCAGATCGATCGGACCCACGCGATCGCCGAGCTCGTCCAAGAACTCCGAGCGAGTGCGCGGAGTGAGCCCCTTCAGCGCCGCCATCCACTCGGAGATGGGAGCGTTCGCGCGGCTCAGACGAACCGCGTCGAGCGCGGCGAAGTGCGCGTGCGCCGCACGAGCGAGGACGTCGGCGGGCGCGATCGAGAGCAACGCGATCGCGCGGTCGAACCACAGCGGACCGCCCGTCTCGACGAACCCGCTCGTCACGAAGAACGTCGCGCGCACACCCGCGGACTCGAGGATCGGCGCGGCGGTCTCGAAGTTGTCGCGGTAGCCGTCGTCGAACGTGATCGCGACGCGCGGGCGCGCGCTCGCGCCGACCGGATCGGACCGTCGAACGAGTTCACCGATGGGCAAGACCTCGCAGTGCTTCGCGAGGAACTCGACCTGCTGCCGGAACGCCGGCACGGGCATCGCGAGAGTCGGCAACGGGTAACACCGGCACTCTTCGGCGGGGAGCACGCGGTGGTACATCAGCACCGTGAATCCCCGGGTCGCGCGGCGCTCGAGCCAGCGCAAGACGCCCGTGAAGCGCGCGGCGCGATCGATCCCCGATCGCAGCCGGTGCTTGAGTCGACGCGATCGAATGGACGGAGGAGTCGGCAGCATGGCGGCGCGGAACGTCCATCCATCGACCGGAGGGCGGGTCGGACTGTGGCGCGCTAGCGGCGCAGAACGTCGCCGCTCGCGTACACCCCTGCGCGCCGCCGGCTCTCGGACGCTCCCGCGGCATCGCCGCGCCCCTCATGGGCGACGGCGGCTCGCTCCGACGTCCGCGCCGCCTCGTCACGCCGCCCGTGCTCCGCTTGGGCCGCCGCGAGCGTGTCGAGCACGATCGGATCCTGGAAGTGCGTGCCGCGCGCGGCGCGCTCGGCCAGCGCCAGCGCCTCGTCCCCGCGGCGCACCGCGTCGTCGCGCGACGTCGCGAGCAGGAGCGCGAGCATGTTCAGCGACGACCAGTCGGACGCGTTCCGGCGGACGCTCTCGCGCAGCCACGCCACCGCGGCGGAGTGCTCGCCGCGCCCTCGCAGGCACGTCGCGACGCCCAGGCGCGCGCGCGGATCGTCGGGCGATCGCTCGAGGATCGCGCGGAACTCGCGCTCGGCGTCGGCGTACCGGCCGTAGCCGAGGTACATCTGCGCCAGGCCCATGCGCGCGGCGCTCGAGCTCGGATCGGTCGCGACGGCGTGCTCGTACATTTCGAGCGCGGCTTCGATCCGGCCCGTGCGCTCCAGCACGGCCGCGAGCGTCGTCAAGGCGCGCACGTTCGAAGGTGCGATCTCCAGCGCCCGCCGCGCCGATCGCTCGCTCCGCTCGAGTTCGCCGGCTTCGAGCGCCGCGCGTGCGCCGAGCTCGTGCGCGTCGACCCAATCCGGCCGGATCCCGATCGCGCGCTCGTAGTGGCGCGCGGCCGCCGCCCGATCGCCTCCGGCCCGAAGCGCTTCGGCGAGCCCGAGGTGAGCCGCGTAGCTCTCCGGACTGCGCTCGAGCGCCCGCGTCCACAGGCTCGTCGCGTCGCGGAAGACGGGAATCTCCGATCGCAGCCGCCAGGCGAACAGGACGCCCAAGCCGCCCGCGAGCACGAGGCTCGCTTCGCGTGCGCGCGGGAACCGCGTGATCGCGGCCGCCATCGCGACGCCGCCGGCGATCGCGAGCCCGACGAGCGGCACGTAGAGGAAATGGTCGGACACGTGCGTGATCGCGAAGTTGCCGAACGGGACGATCCCCAGTGTCGGCGCCAGCGGAAGGACGAAGAGAGCCACGGCGACGAGGAGCCGCCCGTCGACCGCGCGCCGGCGCCGCAGCCAGAACACCGCGACGAGCGCGTTCGCGATCCAGGGCGTCCACCAGAGCCATGCATCCGCGCTGGGCCGCCACAGCGGGTACACGGGCGCGAGCGCGAACGGCAGCAGCGATCGCCACAGATAGAACCACGGGGCCAACCCGGCGACCTGCACTCTCTCCGCGAGACCGAGCGTCCAATCCTTTGAGGTCGGATCGACGAAGCGCTGCTCGAAGAGCACCGTCGCCGTCAACGCGCCGACCCCGAGCAGCGCGTGCGGCAGCACGCGTGCGAGAGCCGCGACCGGCCGCTGGTGGAGCACGCACGCGTCGAGCACGCACATCACGAGCACGACTCCCACGACCTGCGTCTTCGAGAGCAGCGCGCACGCGAACAGCGCGATGGACGCCACGTAAGCCGTTGAGCTTCCCGTGCGTCGGAAACGGATCCACGCGAGCAGGGTTCCCAACGCGAACGCGCACGAGAGGAGGTTCTTGCGCTCGGCGATCCACGCGACCGACATCGCGTGCGTCGGATGGATGGCGTAGACGAGCGCACCGAGCCACGCCGGCGCCTGCGGCAGTCCGAGCGCTCGCAAGAGGAGGAGCACCAGCACCGCGTTCAGCGCATGCAGCACGACGTTGACGGCGAGGAACCCGGCGGCGTTCGCGCCCCACAGTTGGTACTCGACCCAGTGCGACGTGAACGTCAGCGGGTAGTACTGCTCGCTGTCCAGGCTCGTCCAGATCCGCGCCAGGCCGCTCGCGCTCCGCATCGACGGATTGGTCGCGATGTAGACCGTGTCGTCCCAGCCCGTGAATCCGTTCCGGAGCGCGGTGTGGAACGCGATCGCGACGATGACCGCCAAGAGGAGCGCGGGGACGACGGCGCTCCGATCGAGCGCGGCCTCGACCGGCGGCGCGCGACGCGCGCGGGTCACGGGGCCGCCTCGCGTTCGCGCACCGCCTTCGCGCCGTCGCGAATGGCTCGACGCAAGGCGTAGAGCTCGCGCAGCGCGCGCGCGATCACGCGCGGATGCGCGCCCGACGATCGCCCCGCGACGCGCGGCCGGTGATCGACCGCGATCTGCGTGATGCGCAGCCCGCGCTGCTTCGCGCGCGCGACGAGCTCGGCCGAGATCAACGCCCCGGTGCTTCGGAGCTCGGCGCCCTCGAGGAACCGGCGCGGGAAGATCTTGAACGCGCAGTCGGCGTCGCGCAGATCGAGCCCGAACGCGACGTTCACGACCTTGGTCCAGACGTGTCCCATGACTCGCCGCGACAATGGATCCTGGCGCGCTCGCCGGTACCCGACGACGACGTCGCAGTCGCACAGTGCGTCGGGGAGACGGCGGAGATCGTCGAGGCTGAGCTGCCCGTCGCCGTCGGTGTAGAAGACCCACGCGCTGCGAGCGGCGTCGAACCCGCTCCTCAGCGCGGCGCCGTAGCCTCGGTTCGCCGGATGTCGCACCACGCGCACGCGCGTGTCCCGACGAGCGAGCTCCTCCGCGATCGTGCCGGTCGAGTCGGTGCTGCCGTCGTCGACCACGATCACCTCGACGGAGCGCGCGACCTCACATCCGCGCGAGAGCGCTTCCGCAACGACGCGGGCCACGTTGCCCGATTCATTCCGGCACGGCAGGACGATGCTGAGGGAGGCGGGCTCCCCGGGAGCGGTCGGGAGTTCGTGGGAGCGCATCGATCGAGATGCCGGTCGGCGGCACGCTACGCAGCGACCGGCGGGAAGAGAAGCGGCGGCCCCGCTCGCCCGACGCTGGCGGCGCCCTCACGGACTTGCCGACCTCGTGCCGCGGGTCGTTGTACAGTTACCGTGCGATGCCTCCGCCCTGGCCAAGTGCCGGGAAATAGACATTGCGTGTTCCTTGTATCTACTTGACCCCCTTGCGCGCCTTGTCATTTGCGTGATAATGCGACTTTGTAAGTAAGGCACTCCCCAGCCGATCCACCACGGAACGAGCCCGCCTCCCAGTGGGGCCCCCGTGCGACGTCCGTCCACGCCTCCCTGGGAAGCTGCCTGGAACCCCGATTGCCTTCCCATACCCCCTGAGAAAGCACCATGAGATTCACCCATTTCGCTCTGTTCAGCCTGACGACCGTGGCGGGCCTGGGGCTGTCCCCGGCGGCGCTTGCCAACGACACGGATCCGGCCAGCCTCCTCCTCTACCACGAGTTCGACAACCGCCAGGGGCTCCTGACGCTCGTCACAGTCACGAACGTGAATGACGACGACACGATCTCCGGCGGCAACGGCCTTCAAGCGGGCACGATCGACGTCGAGTTCGTTTATCGCGGTCGCGTCGCGAACTGCTACAACAGCGGTCCGCACACGGACGAGTTGAGCGAGTCGTGCCTGATCGAGTGCACCGAGTTCAATCGCACCCGTCGCCTCACCCCGAACGACACGCTCAGCGTCATCACGCGCGTCGACAATCCGGAAGCCGTTCAGGGCTACCTGTACGTGTTCGCCAAGCGCATCGGCACGAACATCCCGGTCAAGTTCGACCACCTGATCGGCAACTCGCTCGTCATCGACGGCCTGCTCGTCTTCGAGCACGCGGTCAACCCGATCGCCTACAAGGCAGGCGCGGGCCTGTCCGAAGGCGACGCGACGGACCTCGACAGCGACGGTCTGCGCGACCTGAACGGTGACGAGTACGAGACGACGACCGACCAGTTGCTCATCCCGCGCTTCTTCGGTCAGAACATCGTGTTCCGTAGCGACCTCGTCCTCATCAACCTGACGGGCGGCGTCGAGTTCGACGCGACGGTCTTCTTCCTCGTCTACAACGACAACGAGGAAGTCTTCTCCGCCGAGCACCGCTTCCGTTGCTGGGAGCGCATTCCGCTCAGCCACATCTCCAACGTCTTCGACAACAACTTCTTGCTCAACGCCACGAACGACAACCCGCAAGAGATCCTCGGCGCGCCGGGTATCGCCACGGGTTGGATCCGCATGGACGGCAAGATCGCGACGTCGCAGTCGGCGGCGATCCTCGACCCCGCGATCGAAGCTCTGTTGATCGAGCGCGTCCGCTTCCACCAGAGCGCGACGCTCCCCTGGACGCTCGGCGAACAAGACAACGGCGACCTGCTCGCCGATGGTCCGTTCGGCGACGACGACTCGGGCGACTGATTTGAATCTCGCGGCCGCCGCTGGGAAACCCGGCGTGCGGCGCGCGGATCGTCGCCAGGGCCGGCAGGTGAAAACACTGCCGGCCCTGGCTGCTTTTCGAGCGGTGCGCGTCGCGGGAGCGCCGTCCGCTACTTGGCGCGGAACGGCCGCTTCTCGCGGTACAGCGCGGCGCGCGACTCGATCGCCCCGGCGAGCTCGGCGCGCTGCCCGCTCTTGGCGCGATCGACCGCTTCCTCCGCGGTTTTGACCGCATCGTCGAACCGGCCCGCCTCCGCGTACGCGGCGGCCAGCGTGTCGAGCACGTCCGCATCGCGCGGGATCCCGGCGTCGAGCAGTTCCTCGCAGAGCTCCACCGCCCGAGCCCCGTCGCGCACCCCGTCGAGCGGGCTCGTCGCGAATTCCCAAGCGGCGAAGACGCGCAGTCCCGCGTCCGGCTGCATCGTCCCGTCCTCGAGCACCCTCCGGAGCTCGTCGGCGCGACCGGCTTGGCGCAGGAGCGTCGCGAGCCCGATGCGGTAATCCGACTTGAGCGGCTTCTTCTCGACGAGCAACCGCGCGTGGACGAGAGCTTCGTCGGTCCGCCCGAGCTTGACGAGGCAGGTGACGAAGTTCGTGTGCGTCAGCAGGACCTCGGGTTTCAGCTCGACGACCTTCTGGAACTCGACGAGCGCCTCTTCGTAGCGCTCTTCCTTCTGCAGGATGTTGCCGAGCGCGACGTGCGCGGGGTGGTACTTCGGGTCGAGCGCGATCGCCGCCTGCGCCTGCTCCTTCGCCTCGGCGAGCTTCCCCGCGTGCATGAGCGCGGTCGCGAGCTCCGTGCGGAATCCCAGGCCCTTCGGGTACTCCGCGACGACCTCTTGCAGCGGCTGGATCATGTCCGCGAAACGACCGTGCTGGCCCATGCCGATCGCGTTGTGGAACTTCTCGATCAGCGCGAGCTTGTCGCGCGGATTGATCCCCGCGGCTTCCGGATCGTCCTCGACACCGGAGTCGGGATCGCCGACGTATCCCAGTCCCGCGGCGGCGGCGATGACCTCCGGGTCGACGGGCGCGGCCGTCGAAGCCTGCGCGGACATCGACTCACGCAGCTTCGCGAGATCGCCGGACATCTCCTTCGCGCGCGCGGCTTCTTGTCGTGCGAGGTCGTTCAACTCCCTGGGATCGCCGGCGCGGTCGTAGAGCTCGGGCGACGGCGAGTGGATGTACTTCCACGCGTCGCGCGACAGGCTGTACATGCCGCTCCACCCGAAGTTGAGCTTGCAATACTCGCTCTCGCCGTACACCGGACGCGGCTCGAGCGGCTCGCCGCGCATCGCGCGCACGAGGCTGCGTCCGTGCACACCGTGGGGAACCTCGAAGCCCAAGGCCTCGCACACGGTGGGCATCACGTCGATCAGCGAGACCGCATCCTTCGCGACCTTGCCGCCCGGGAACCGCGCGGGCTGCGCGATGATCAGGGGTACGCGCATCGTCGAGTCGTAGAGCAGGACGCCGTGCGTCTTCTCGCCGTGCTCGCCGAGCCCCTCGCCGTGGTCGGCGGCGGCGACGACGAGCGTGCTCGCGAGGAGGTCGCGCGCTTCGAGCCAGCTCAAGAGGCGCCCGATCTGCGCGTCCATGTACGCGATCTCGCCGTCGTAGGCGTTCTCGAGGCGCTCCTTGTACGGCGACGGGGGCTCGTACCCGGCGTGCGGATCGAAGAAGTGCGCCCAGCAGAAGAACGGCCGCTCGGGCGCGGACTCGAGCCACGCGATCGCGGACTCGGCGACCTTCGCGCCGATGCGCGACTGCGCGATCACGTTCGGGTTCGCCCCCGGACCCAGGTCGTCGTCGTAGACGTCGAAGCCGCGCGCGAGGCCGTAGCTCGAATCGAGCACGGCCGCCGACACGAACGCGCCGGTGCGGTAGCCGCGCGAGCGGAACAAGTCCGTCAGCGTCGTGATCTCGGTCGAGAGCCCCGTGATCGCGTTGACGCGGATGCCGTGCTCGGGCGGATAGAGCCCGGTGAAGAGGCTCGTGTGCGAGGGCAGCGTGTACGGCACCGCGGTGTACGCGCGGTCGAACCGGACTCCGCTGCGGGCCAACCGGTCGATGTTCGGCGTCTCGGCTTTGGCGTAGCCGTACGCGCCGATGCGATCGGCGCGCGTCGTGTCCATGGTGACGAGCAGGAAGCTCGGCATCGCCGGCGCGCTCGGAGCAGGCGCGCTCGCGTCGCCCGAACGCGACGCGCGCGCGTCGGAGCCCGACACCGCGACCGACTTCGGCTCGCCGCTCTCCCCGGAGCACGCGGAGAGCGCGAACAAGACCGTCCACGCGCCCCGGCGCAGACCTATCGCGAACGAACGCTTCACGTGCCCTTCGGGTAGATCGGGAACGCCGCGGCGACCTCGGCCACCTCGGCGCGCACGCGGCGCGCGACCGTTTCGTCGCCCGGCTTCGCGAGGACGTCCGCGATCCAGCCCGCCAGGCGCCGCATGTGCTCGCGCGTGAGACCGCGCGTCGTCACGGCCGCGGTGCCGAGTCGGATGCCCGACGCTTCCATCGGCGGGCGCGGGTCGAAGGGGATCAAGTTCTTGTTGCACGTGAGATCGACGCGATGCAGTGCGTCCTCCGCTTCCTTGCCCGAGATCTTCATCGGGCTGACGTCGACGAGCATCAGGTGGTTGTCGGTGCCGCCGGACACGATGCGCAGCCCGCGCGCCGAGAGCCCCTCGGACA
>CAZQHA010000164.1:0-9276 GCA_964592795.1 uncultured Planctomycetaceae bacterium
CCACCGCTGAATCCATCCCCCCGGACACGAGACAGACGGCGGCCGGACCCTTCGTCGAAGCGCTCACCAGCAGGCAGCCTAGCGAGCGCGTCGCCCGGTATGCACCGGGCTCAACGCATCGGCCCGTTCGCGACGTCCCCGGCTTCGGAGGGGTCGTGCCTGATTGACGCGCTCGGGCCGAATTCGACGTCCACCGCGTCGGGCTCGACGCGCTGGACCTCGCTCGCGCGCGGCGCCGGAAGCGCGCTCTTCGCGAGCGGATACAGACCACAGAGAAGCAGCGAGAGAGTGCAGAAGATGCTGGGAAACAGCATGGGAATCCTCTTCGGAACGTCGCGGTAGAGCCGGGTGCGGAACATGCTCTTCATCGAAGTGCCTCGATCGACGCGGATCCTTCGTGCTTCTTCCGCGCCCATTCGCGACGGCATGAACTCATACAAGGGCGCGCCTTCGCCGGCTCCCTTGTCTCGTGCGCCCTCGGAACTAGAGTAGGTAGCCCAATTCGCCGGCCAGGACGTCTCGGACGGGGCGTGCCGCGCGAATCCGACCTTCACCGAAGAAGAGCTCCCCGTGCCCGAAGCCACCCGAGAACAGATCCTCGACGCCCTGCGGAAGGTGAAGGATCCCGACCTGCACAAGGACATCGTGTCGCTCGGCTTCGTGACGCAGCACACGATCTGCGACGGCGCGGTGAAGGTGACGATCAACCTGACGACGCCCGCCTGTCCGGTGAAGGACATCATGAAGAAGGAGGCGGAGGACCTCCTGCGCGCGCTCCCGGGCGTCAAGCACGTCAACGTGGAGATGACCGCGGTGGTCAAGGCGCAGGAGGGCCCGCCGCGCGCGATCGCGCCCGACATCAAGCACATCATCGCGATCTCGAGCGGCAAGGGCGGCGTCGGCAAGAGCACGGTCGCGGTCAACCTCGCCTGCGCGCTGGCGAAGACCGGAGCGCGCACGGGTCTCCTCGACTGCGACGTCTACGGCCCCGACATCCCGATGATGATGGGCCTGCACGGCCAGCCCGAGCCCGTCGGCGGCAAGCTCAAGCCGAAGGATCGCCACGGCGTGAAGACGATGTCGATCGGCTATCTGCTCGACGAGGAGAAGCCGGTCGTCTGGCGCGGTCCGATGGTGCACAAGCTGATCGAGCAGTTCCTGTCGGACGTGCTCTGGGGCCCGCTCGACTACCTGCTCGTCGACATGCCGCCGGGCACGGGCGACGCGCAGCTGTCGCTGGCGCAGCTCGTGCCGCTGTCGGGCGCGGTGCTCGTCACCACGCCGCAAGCCGTGTCGACGTACGACGTCGGCAAGGCGATCGCGATGTTCAAGCAAGTGAACGTCGACATCCTCGGCATCGTCGAGAACATGGCCGGCTACACGATCGAGGGCACGATCGACGGAGCGCGCGCGAACACGAAGGTGACGCTCAACGCGGGCGGACGGCCGCTCGAGCTCACGACCGACGCGACCGGGCGCTTCAGCACCGTGATCAACGTCTTCGGTCAAGGCGGAGCGGAGAGGCTCGCGGCGCGCCACAACTTCCCCGTGCTCGGCTCGGTGCCGCTGAATCCGGTCGTCCGCGTCGGCGGCGACGCCGGAGACCCGGTGACGGTCGCCGATCCCGAGTCGCTGATCGCGCGCCGGTTCACGGACATCGCCGGACGCGTGGCGCAACGCCTCGCGATCAAGGCGCACCAGGCGCTGCCGATCCTGCAGTAGCGCGCGGCGGCTTTCCGCGGCAGTGGCGGACCGGGGCCGGGTCCGTCATCCTCTCGCGTCATGAAGGCGCTCAAGCTCGTATTCGGCATCGTGCTCGCGCTGGTCGCGGTCGTGGTGATCGGCGGACTGCTCGCGCCCAAGTCCCACGTCGCGACGAGCACGGCGCGCTACTCGCGATCGCCCGACGAAGTGTTCCGGGCGATCTCCGACTTCCCCGCGCTGCCGACGTGGCGCAAGGACCTGACGAAGATCGAGCGGCTCGCGGACCGGAACGGTCACACGGTCTGGCGCGAGGACGGCGAGTTCGGCCCGATCACGTACGAGGTGACGGAGCTCGTGCCGCCGAAGCGCCTCGTCACGCGCCTCTCGGATCCCGATCTGCCGTTCTCCGGCACGTGGACCTACGAAGTGGCCGGCGCACCGGGCGGCGCGACGCTGAAGATCACCGAGAACGGCGAGGTGTCGAACCCGATCTTCCGCTTCATGGCGCACTACGTGTTCGGGACGACGAGCACGATGAAGACGGTGCAGACGAGCTTGGCGAAGAGCTTCGGCGAGGAAGTGAAGTTCGAGTGACGGCGGAACGAACCTCGTGAGCGCGGACTCCACGACTTCCGCCGCGCGGCCGCGCGGCCTCTTGCGCGCGATCTACTTCGTCGTGTGCAACACGCTGCTCTTGCTTCTCGTGGCCGAGCTCGGTTGCCGCGCGCACTCGAGCCTCACCACCGACGCGCCCGCCGCGCCCGAGGAGAGCGTGCGCTACGCGCTGCACCCGTTCCTCCAGACCGTGAACCCGCCGGGCGAGAGGATCGACCCCGGTCCGCACATGGCCGGTTGGGACATCGAGCCGCGGGGCACGACGCTCGACATGACTCGGCGGCGCATCCTGTTCCTCGGCGGCTCGACGTCGATGAACGAGTACCCGCGCTACGTGCGCCAGGCTCTCGAAGCGGCCGTCGGTCCGACGACGTCCTACAACCTCGCGTTCTCGTGGTACACGTCGCTGCACTCGCTCTACCAGTTCTGGACGTACGCCGACGAGGTCGAGCCGGACCTCGTCGTCGTGCTGCACAACGTCAACGACTTCTACCGCGGGTTCACGTCGCCGCGCACGTCGCTGCCGCAGTACCGAGCGGACTACTCGCACTCGAGCGGCGGGCTCAACTTCTTCTGGTCGGTGGGCAAGTCGGCGTACGACGGCAGCCCGCTCTTCTACGCGCGTCCGGGCCTCGAGTACGTCGACCGCTACGAGCCGCCGGACGGCCGGCTCGGCGGCTTGTGGTCGGAGTTCCTCGACAGCAGCGCCGTCGCGCGCGCGATCCGCGCGAAGCTCGCGCCGCCGCGCGCGAGACCCGAGTTCGTCACGGTCGACATGGCGGACGACGAAGTCCTGCGCGCGCTGCCGGCGTTCGTGCGCAACATGCAGAACCTGCGCCTCAGCTGCGCCGAGAAGAACGTGCCCGTGCTGTTCCTCACGATGCCCTTCAGCGTCGACGCGCCGATCCGCGCGTTCCTCCCGCCGAGCGACTTCATGACGAACGACGGCGTACACCATCTTTCGCCGGAGGATTTCGTGTTCGGCATGAAGCGCTTCAACGAGGCCGTCGTCGCGCTGCGCGCCGAACCGCTCTCGCACGTGATCGACGTCGCGGCGACGATCGTCGATCCGAAGCTCTTCCAGGACGAGGTCCACCTCGTCGACGAAGGCTTGAGGCAGGAGGCGCGTCTCGTCGCGGAGTACATCCTCGAGCGCAAGCTTCTGCCGTCGCGCTGACCCTACGGCGGCGAGTGCGCTCGCGGAGCAGAGGCTACGACGGTGGCCTCGGTCGATTCACACAGCGTCTTGGCGGACAGCAGCCGCCGCGACGGTGGCTCGCTCAATCCCGCCGCACCGCGGCCAGGATCGACCGCGTCGCGTGGCTCTTGTTGAGCGTGTAGAAGTGCAGCCCCGGCGCGCCGCCGTCGAGCAGCTTGCGGCACTGGCGGATGGCGTGCTCGATCCCGGTGGCCATCACGAGCGCCGGGTCGTCTTGCACCCGCCGCATGCGGTCGAGCAGGTCCTCGGGAATGCTCGCGCCGCACAGCTTGGTGAACCGCTCGACCTGCGCGACGTTCGTGATCGGCATGATGCCCGGCACGATCGGCACGCGGATGCCGGCGCGGCGCGCGTGGTCCACGAAGCTCCAGTACACGTTGTTGTCGAAGAAGAGCTGCGTGATGACGAAGCGCGCGCCGTTCTCGACCTTCACCTTCGTCCAGTGCAGATCCTCGACCTGGTCGCGCGACTCGATGTGCTTCTCGGGGTAGCACGCGCCGCCGATGTCGACGTCGTGGCGGCCCTCGAGGTACTCGATCAGCTCGGTCGCGTGCGCGAAGCCGCCCTCCGTCGGAACGAAGCCTTCCGCCGCTGATTCCTTCGGCGGATCGCCGCGCAGCGCGAGCACGTTCTCGATCCCGTGCGAGAGGAGCTTGTCGACCGTCTCCGCGATGTGCGGCACCGTCGAGCCGACGCACGTCAAGTGCGCCATCGTCGTGATCTTGAGGTCGCGCTGGATGCGCGTCACGACGTCGACCGTGCGGTCGCGCGTGCCCCCGCCCGCGCCGTACGTCACCGACACGAAGTCGGGGTTCCACGCGTCCTTCAGGTCGGCGACCGTCGACATCAACGCTTTCGCGCCTTCGTCGGTCTTCGGCGGGAAGAACTCGAAGCTGAACACCGGCCGGTAGCGGCCGTGCATCTGGCTGATCCTCACAAGGGCTCCGTGATCGACTCGAACCGCGCGCGAAATCGCTCCGGCATCTCGAGGCTCTTCATGTCCTTCAGGTTGACGCACACGGTCGTCATGCGCGCGTCGACGCACACTCGTTGGTCGAGCTTGAAGAGATACCGCAGCCCCAGCGACGAGCGGCCGAGCTTGAAGCACGTCACGCGCACGACGGGACGATCGCCGAAGCGCAGCGGATGCTTGAAGTCGACTTCCGAGTGCACGAGCGGGAAGCCCACTTGCTGGTCGCACAGGATGCGGTAGTAGCGCTCGCCGACGTGGCTCTCCCACAGCTCCTCGAACACGTCGTGGATGTAATCGTAGATGCGCGGGAAGTACGCGATGCCGGCCGGATCGACGTGACCGAAGCGCACTTGGATGACGGTCGTGAAGGCGCTCATGCGAAGAGGTCGGGCCAGGCCTCGCGCGAGGCGAGCACGATCGTATCGGCCAGTCGCTCGATCAAGGCTTCGCCTTCCTCGCGCGACGCCGCGGCGGGATCGCCGCAGTAGGCCTGGTCCGCTCCCGCCGCCTTGAAGCTCGTGACGCCGTTCTTCATCTTCTCGATCAACCCGATCGACACCGGCGGCAGCGCGCGGCGCACGTCGTCGAGCACGGACTGGGGATCCGCCGCCAGCACGATGCTCGATTCGTATCGGCCGGCGTGACAGTCCCCGCTCTTGAACTCGTCGCCGAGCGATTCCGCGATCTTGCGCCGCGTGTTGTCGGGGAAGACGACCTGCGCCTTGCCCTTGCCGCGCACCGGATGGTCGAGCGCGACGCCGCGCAGCACGAGCACGTGCGCCGGCTCGAGGTGTGCGTTCGCGAAGACGACCTGGCGGACGTCCTGCTGCCCCAGCGCGCTCACGATGTCCTCGATCAACGCCCACAGCGTTCCCGGACGAATCGTGACGCGGCCCGCGAAGCCGTCGGTGTAGTTCGTCAACCCGTACGCGAGCGGTGGGAGCACGAGCGCGGTGACGCGCAGGTCCGCGAGCTTCTCCGCCGCGCGCCGCGCCTGCGCGAGCGCGATCGTCACGTCCGTGTCGAGCGGCAGGTGCGGTCCGTGGGGCTCGGTGCTTCCGACGGGCAGGATGGCGATCGTGCGCGGCCCGAAGAGCTCGCGCGCTTCGGGCCACGTACGCTTGGCGAGGTCGACCATGTAAGGCACCCATGCTACTCTCGCTCGCCGAGTTCGCGCACGCCTCCGAGCGTGCGTTCGCGCGCACGACGTCGCGCGCACACCCATCCGGAGCCGCCCATGCCCAAGTCGAACTCCGCCCCGCGCAAGTCCCCGTACAGCCTGCACCCCGGCTTCGCGATGGAAGCCGCGTCGGTGGGGAAGCTCCTCGAGAACACCGGCAAGTCGCTCGAGCAGTGGATCCGGATCGTGAACAAGTCCGGACCGCCGACGGCGAAGGAGCGCGCCGCGTGGTTGAAGAGCGAGCACGGCTTCACGACGAGCTACGCGATGTGGGTCGCCGAGCGCGCCGGCGGAGGAGGCGGCGCGGAGAACTACGACCCGGGTGCGCTCGTCGACGCGATGTACGCCGGCAAGGACGCGTTGCGACCGATCCACGAAAAGCTCGTGAAGCTCGGCCTCGCGCTCGGCAAGGACGTGAAGATCTGCCCGTGCTCGACGATCGTGCCGCTCTACCGCAAGCACGTGTTCGCGCAGATCAAGCCCAGCACGAAGACGCGCGTCGACATGGGCTTCGCGCTCGGCGACCTCAAGGCGAAGGGCCGGTTGATCGACACCGGCGGCTTCGCGAAGAAGGACCGCATCACGCATCGCATCGCGATCACATCAATGGCGGAGATCGACGCGGAAGTCGAGCGCTGGCTCGAGAAGGCGTACGAGCGCGACGCGTGAAACGCCGGACGGAGCCTCGAGGCTCCGTCCTTGGTCATCGGCGCGAGTTCGAGCGACTCACGGACTGAACTGAACCGCCACTCCGTTCGAGAGGTTGAACCCGGTCCCATGGAACGCGGGATCGCGATACATGTACTGGAAGTGCCACGTCGCCCCCCAGTTCTGCGGGTGTGTGAGCCACTGCAGGTCCTCATCTTCAGCTCCTTGCCACACGCGGAACCAGACCGATCCGTGATGGTTCGCGAAGCGACGCGCGAGAATCAGCGATGGCGCGCCCACGCACAGGTGCCCGTCGCCAAACGGAATGTCGGTCGGGCTCAAGCTGTATATAAACGCGCCGAACTTGTGTGGAACGGCGCCCTGCACGAGCAGTCCGCCGGACTGCGGGTTCTCCGGGCCGACCCACTGGATCGAAGCGCCCGGTCCGTAGGAGTTCGGCCCCTGGGGAAAGCAATATTCGTTCACGCTCGCGCGAGCGGGTATGGCGAGCAGCGCGAGCAGCGCGGGGAGCTGGACGTTGCGGAAGATGGAAAAAGTCATGATCGATTCCTTGCGAGTTGTGAGTGTCGACGGAGCGGGGATTGCCCTACTCGAACGCGCTGAACTGCACAGCGACGCCGTCGGTCAGATTGAATCCCGTGCCGCCCGGTCCGCCGAAGTCGCGGTACATGTACTGGAAGCGCCACGTGAACCCGATCGTCTGCGGGTGCGTGAGCCACTGGAGATCTTCCTGCTCGCTTCCCCACCACATGCGCATCAGGAGCGATCCCGCGGCGTCGGTGTTCTTGCGAGCGAGGTAGAAGGTCGGGGTCCCGACGCACAGGAATCCGTCGCCAAACGGAGTTTGCGCCGCCGAATCGCTGTAGATGAAGACGCCGAACACGTTCGACGGAGCGTCTTGCACGGAGAGTCCGCCGAACTGCGGGTTGTGCGGGCCGACCCAGCTGATGTCGGCGCCGGCTCCGACGGAGTTCGGCGCGCCGGTGCAGTAGTTCGTGACGCTGGCGTGCGCGGGAACGGCGAGCAGAGCGAGCAACGCGGCGAGTTGGATTCTGCGGACGATGGAGGGAGTCATCATCGATTCCTTTCGAGTTGAGAAGCGAACCCCGTTTGCGACGCTAGGCGGAGGCTCGAAAGCGCGCCGCGCGCGATTCGACTCGCCTCGGTCGCGGCACGGCGCGGGCAAGCTGCGTGCCGTCGCGAGATCGGTGCGCGATCCGTGGGCGCTCGCACACGGACGCCCGGCGAGAGTTCGGAGAGCGCACACCGGCGTGCGGATTCCGAACGTCGCTCGACGATGGCGGTTCCGGAGGCGGTCGCCGAACGGCGTGACTCAGGCCCGGCGCGTCTCGACCTCGCGCTTCAATTCCTTGCGCGCCACCTTGCCGCGATCGTTCTTCGGCAGAGCATCGCGCCACTCGAACCAGCGCGGGTACTTGTACGGTGCGAGGCGCGACTTCACGTGGGACTTGAGGGCGGCCGCGGTTTCGTCGCTCCCCTTCCAACCCGGCTTGAGCACGACGAACGCGAGCGGCTTGACGAGCTTCTCCTCGTCCTCGCGACCGACGACGCACACTTCCGCGATGGCGGGATGCTCGAGCAGCACGTTCTCGATCTCGAGCGGCGACACCCAGATGCCGCTGACCTTGAGCAGGTCGTCGTCGCGCCCTTCGTAGTAGTAGTAGCCGTCCTTGTCGCGCCGGAAGATGTCGGCGGTCGTGCACCACTCGCCCTGGAACGTCTCGCGCGACTTCGCCTTGTCGGCCCAGTAGCACAGCGCCGTCGAGCCGCCGCGGATGCGCAGCTTGCCCGGCTCGCCGTCGGGCACGGGCTTGCCCTCCGGATCGACGATCATCGCTTCGTAGCCGGGCACGATCTTGCCGAGGCTGCCGAGCTTCACGTCACCGGGGTAGTTCGAGATGTAGATGTGGAACATCTCGGCCGAGCCGATGCCGTCGAGGATCTCGACGCCGGTGCGCGCCTTCCACTCTTCGTAGAGCTTCGACGGCAGCGCTTCGCCCGCCGACAAGCACACCCGCAAGCTCGACAGGTCCGCCGATTGGATGCGCGGCGAGCGCAGCATGTTGTTGATCATCGTCGGCACGCTCGTGAGGAACGTCGGCCGGAAGCGCGCGATCTGGTCGAAGAGCTCGTCGGCTGTCGAGCGACCCGGGAAGAGCACCGTGCTCGCGCCGACGCGGAACGGGAACATCAGGTTCGTGCCGGTCGCGTAGCCGAAGAAGAGCTTCGGCACGGACAGGCACACGTCGCTCTCGCGATAGCCGGCGACCCGGAGCGCGTACGTCTCGGTGTTGTAGGCGAAGTCGGCGTGCGTGTGCACACACGCTTTCGGCGTGCCGGTCGAGCCCGAAGTGAAGAGCCAACCCGCGAGATCGTCCGGCCCGGTCGGCTCCATCTCGGCGAGCGGGCTCTCCGTTTCCTCACGCGCAAGAGCCTCCTCCCACCGAATCATGCCGGCGTCTTCGTCGCCGACGACGAAGGCGGACGTGACGAGGCGCGCTTCAGCGAGCGCGGGACCGATCTCCGGGATGACGTCGCTGTGCGTGATGACGATGCGCGCCTTCGAGTACTCGAGGTAGCCGGCGTACGCGTCCTTGTGCAGCAGCGGGTTGACCATCGCGAACACGCCGCCCGCGCGAAGCACCCCGAACCACGCTTCGGCGAACTCCGGGATGTCGGGAAGCACGATGAGGACGCGCTCCTCCGGCCGAAGTCCCGCGCGACGAAGAGCGGCGGCGACGCGCTTCACGCGCTCGCTGAGCTCACCGAACGTGACCTTCCGGTCGCCGCAGTAGATCGCGACCTTGTCCGCGCGCCCTTCGCGCACGTTGCGATCGAGGTAGTAGTCGCACAGGTTGAAGCGCGACGGGAACGGCGCGACGGCGGAGTAGAGAT